>CAVFAM010000205.1:0-5329 GCA_963620375.1 Bacteroidaceae bacterium | reverse complement strand
ATTATTTCCACCGCCATATCCATTTCCATTCTCATCATATGGGTCATTCCATACTCTGAGTCGTATGTAGTTTACACCAGCCTGGGCAAGTGTCTCAAATACATCCTGCTCCTCACCATCAAAATTGTAATATTTTGCGCCACTGTTTTCTACCGATAATACAGCAGAAGCATCCATTCCACGGATAAAGTCATCAGATATTCCCTCAACCGGCTCAACATAGATGTCTGACTCCTCCGGACCAGTTGGCATATCAAAGGTTGTTACCTCGATTGTGTCCTGGCTCTGACTCTCCTTACTCACTTCTGTACTTCCATTGTCAATCTTGCTTCCACAGCCAGCTAACATTGTAACTGCCATAGAAAGGCACAGCAATGAAGTCAATACTCTCTTCTTCATATTCCTCTCCTTTAAAACATTTATTTATATAAATTGCAGGGCAACTTATATGGACTATACCAATCCTGCCACCGGCTCCTTATTCCGATGCCTGGCAGAAAGCGAATTTTTTGCGCAACTTTGCGCTTTTCCTATAGTTTTTTGACTATCAAGAAACATTTGCTGTTTATGTAACATAATGCTGTGTTTTTAGTTATATCAACTAAAAGCTAATATAAGTATAGTCAGATTTTTTGCAGATTGCAAGAGCAAGCGTTTGCGCAGTTTTCCCAGTCTCCATACTATTTCACAGTTTTATTGTGGGGTTTGCTGGTTTTTCTTGTGAATTTTAGTGCAATGTGTATAATTTACCCTTTTCCAAATATTCTGGAGGCTTTCATTTTTTGTGGATTATATTCAAATATTGATGGTATTTTTTGGAGATGTGAATAGCCTGTGAACGAACAAAAGAGAGCGAGCCACAGATGGGAAGTCTGTGGCTCAATTTACACTAGGAGCAAAGATATATCTTTGCAGAGATAAAATGTATAAACGTTAGTTAGTAATATCTAACCCTAGTTAAATATACCTTACTCTCTTATTAATGTCAATACTTTTTTCAAAAAAATTTTTCATACCATTTTGAACTACGTTTTATAAACACCGGTGGCTTTCCAATCGGTGCTTCAATCTTATAGGTACCCCCCACATATTTACTGCCATCAAATATATTCACCCACTCATCCTCCGGCAGATAGACCTCTCTGGCTGTGGCGCCTTCCCTGATAACCGGTGCAGCCAGTATATCATCTCCCAGCAGATATTCGGTTTTCTCTGTATATGCCTGTTTTTCATCATAGTTAAAGAAAAGAGGCTTTATAACCGGTGTTCCATTTTCAATCTGCCTGTCTACGCATTCCATCAGGTATGGTTTAAGCTTCACATGAAGCTTTACCATCTCCGCCATATGCCTTAAGAGCTCCTCGTCAGAGTCAAACTGGACATTTTTCACAGGCTGATTGCCCTCGTGAGTCCTGAAAAATGGTGTAAATACATTCATTTCTTCCCATCTCATCAAAAGCTCTTTGCCTCTTGTCATATTCATGATGGTGGTATATCCGCCGGCATCAGAGTGTGTGATTCCATAGCCGCTCATGGCAAGTGACAGGGTGGCTGGTATAACAGATGGCAGCCCATCATCCACAGACCAGTCCACATGCTGGTCACCGTTCCACATCATAGGCGAATACTTGATTGTGTCCGTATATCCTGCTCTGGTGAAAAAGAATACTTCATCCTCCACACCGCACTCTTTGATTGCCTCGTAGTTCAGCTTAGCCCAGATTGCAGGCCATTCATTGTGTTTAAGCTCCGGGTCTTCTCCGCTGTAAAGCACACAGTCCGGTGGCAGATACTCTCCAAAGTCTGCCATCCAGCCACCCATTCCAAGACCTATCATATTTTCCTTTATTATGCCCTTGTACCATTCATAGGCTTCTGGATTTGTAAAATCCACCATAGCTGCCGGGAAGGTGGTTATAGTAACCAGATAATCCTCTCCCTGTGCATTTTTCACGCAATAGCCCTTTTCAGATGCAATCTGGTACAATTCCTTTTCAAGTGCAATAAAGGGATTTATGTAACCCAGAAACCTGACGCCCTTTTCCTTCCACTCTCTGATTTTCACATCAAGATCCGGGTACAGCTCCTTATCCCACTGCCAGTTCCACATTACCTGATAGCCAAACTTTGTCCTTCTGCATCCAGACCAGTCCTGGCACCAGACTCCTGCAACCGGGATTCCGTACTTTTCTGCCTCAGCAAGCTTTTTATCAACGACTGCTGTTCCCTCCTGTATGCCGAGCACAGCCCCATCATATATCCACTCCGGCAGCTTACGCTGTCTGCCAAGGCTTTCTGTCATAAGCCTTAATACTTCCTCAAAGCTGTCTCCTGCCCCGATTTCAAGCTCTGCATTTTCTCTCATGTATATGGTGACAAAGCCCTCTGTCCTGAAATCAAACTCCATATAGCTTGTGCCGTATACATGCACATAATATTTAGCGCTTGATGTAAATGTAGGCTGCACATAATAGGATTCGTACTTGTCAAAGCCAAGCTTTCTGTCAGGCTTCTTACCTAAAATATTCTGCCTTATTATCTTTTTTGATATTCTGTTAGAGTTCTGGTGCTCTGCTACCCAGATTCTGACATTCTGTCCCTTTAAGTCAAACTCGCTGAAGGTCTCACCACAGCCATAGAAATGCTCGTCCTTACCTACAGGAAAAGTAATCCAGTACCTGTTGTAATCTGCCCTGTCCGGCTTAAATCTGATTTTTAATCGCCTGCCATCCCTCTCAATGTTTAAGTTTTGCGAATCAAGCACTGTCTCATGCTTTTCTGCCAGCTCTTCCTTGTACTTAAAGCTGCCCCTCTTCATCGGGAATGACGCCTGACCTCTTCCTACCGACACCTTAAAATCCGATGTCTTTAAATCCAATATACCCATATCTATACCTCTCCCTCTATAGATTGATTAACTCTATTAATTAATTATATCAAAAACAAATCCCACAGCAAGAACTACTGTGGGATAAACATATCTAAAATTACTTACTGTTTTTTGTGCACAATTACATGCTCCTGCTGTTTCATGCTGACTCTTGCCCCTGCATCGACAGATGAAGTGATAAAAGCGTTACTTCCAATTACAGCGCCCTTGCCTATTACAGTGTCGCCGCCCAGGATAGAGGCTCCTGCATAGATTATTACATCATCCTCAATTGTCGGGTGACGCTTGACACCCTTTAAGCTCTGTCCGCCTCTTGTAGACAAGGCTCCGATTGTGACACCCTGATATACCTTGACATTGTCACCTATTATGGTAGTCTCTCCCACTACAATTCCTGTACCATGGTCTATGAAAAAGTTCTTTCCGATGGTTGCTCCCGGATGTATGTCTATACCGGTTATACTGTGGGCATGCTCAGTCATCATTCTTGGAATGATAGGCACCTGTAAAAGGTGAAGCTCATGAGCAATTCTATTGGTGGTGATTGCCATAAGTCCCGGATAGCAGAGAATAATCTCGTTGTAATTGTAGGCTGCCGGATCTCCATCATAGAATGCCTGCACGTCTGTCTCCACATACTCTCTGATTTTTGGAATCCTTCTGAAAAACTCAAAGCAGATTTCCTGCGCCTCATTGTCAAGCTTCTCCTGACATTTGCCCCTGTTATCAGGACACTGTGGAAGAGCCAGAGCAATCTGCTTGTTGAGATTGAACATCACATCCTCAATCTGAACCGTGGTTCTGCTGCTTAAATTATAAAATCTGTAAGATTTATCCTTATAAAAGCCCGGAAAAATAAGCTTAATCAGCTTATTTAATATCTCAACCACCTCGTCCTTGTCTGGCTGGGAGAAAAACGCCTCCTGATTTATAATTTTGTCATCCTTATAGTCTGCAAGTAAGTCCGCTACTATTTCATCAATCTTATTCTTCTTATCTACTTCCATACTAATCTCCATATTCAACCGTATTTTGACAATGCTATCATTCTATGTTATGCCGTTAAGCATGTATTTATGTACTCATTTATTACGCCACCTGTGCGATAAAATTTAACAAAGTCCCACAAGTGCCTGACAAAGTGCTTCCACCGCATCCTCTTTTGTAGCCCAGGATGTACATATTCTCACAGCACTTGTCTCCTCGTCAACTCTCTCCTGATATGACAAAGCAAAATCATTGCCCAGCTTTTCAAGCACGCTGTCCTTAAAGACTGGAAAAATCTGGTTTGTATCATTTTGAACCAGGTATTTTATGCCAAGCCTGTCAAGGCAGTCCCTGATTTTATCTGCCATCTGGTCTGCGTGCTTTGCAAGCTTCATATACAGGGTATCTTCAAAAGAGTCTGTCTCCATGCCTTTTTCATCACAGAGGGCAGCCTCATACATGACACCCAGCAGCCTGCCCTTTGCCAGCATACCGCCCTTTTGCTTAATTATGTACCTGAAATCCTCTTTTAATACATCATTTGTGATTACAACTGCCTCGCCAAACAAAAGCCCCTGCTTGGTTCCTCCCATATAAAATACATCACAGTTTTGCGCCAAATCAGGCAGGCTTATGTCATTGCTTACGGCACTTAAACCATAGCCCAGTCTGGCACCATCCACAAACAGATAGAGCTTATCAGCCTTGCAGACCTCATATATGTCTTTTAATTCCTTGAGTGTATACATTGTGCCAAGCTCTGTAGGCAGTGATATATAGACCATCTTAGGCTGAACCATGTGCTCAAAGCTCGCATCTGAAATATGAGCCTTGTAATAGTCATCTATCTGCTTTGCTGTGATTTTGCCATTCTCTGATGGCAGAGCCAATACCTTATGTCCGCAGGATTCTATAGCTCCAGTCTCATGGACATTGATGTGTCCTGTGTCAGCCGCCAGCACTCCCTGATGGCTCCTTAAGGCTGCTGTTATAACAGTCTCATTTGTCTGGGTGCCGCCTACCAGAAAATGTACATCTGCCTCCGGACGTTTTGTAAATTTCCTAATCATATCTGCGGCATGTATACAATGCTCGTCACAGCCATAGCCTACAGTCTGCTCCATATTTGTATTCACAAGTGCCTGCATGATATTGTCATGGGCACCCTCATTATAATCACAGTTAAAATATATCATTTAAAAGCTCCTACTCCTGCTCCTCTAAGACCTTGTTGACAAGACCACCTATAAAGAGCACATACATACAGCCATACAGCCACAGCATCATGAGCGCCATGGTTGTCATAGCCCCATAAAAGGATTCCAGCTTATTGATTTTATCCACATACAATGAGAAAAAGAATGAAAATATAACCCATCCCATAGATGCAAATATAGCTCCCGGAATCTGGTTCCTGACCTTCTGCTTCTTATTTGGTACAAAATAATAAAG
>CAVFAM010000204.1:0-9966 GCA_963620375.1 Bacteroidaceae bacterium | reverse complement strand
GATGGACACAGACTTGGTATCTGATGAGCTTACTGTAGTATCTGAGCTTGAGAAGCCTATGCTTTGGAGCGCAGAGGAGCCTAATCTCTATGAGCTTAATATAGAAATCTCTGATGAAAAGGGACGCTTTGTAGAGTACATCACACAGTATGTGGGCTTTAGAAGATTTGAGATGGCTGCCGGCATCATGAAATTAAATGGTAAAAGAATTGTCTTTAAGGGTGTAAACCGCCATGAATTTTCATCAATCAGCGGAAGAGTGCCAAACAGGGAAGAGCTGATAAAGGATATTGTGACAATGAAGCGCAACAATATTAACGCAATCAGAACAAGCCACTATCCAGATGATTCAGCCCTCTATGAGCTTTGCGATATTTATGGACTCTACCTTATAGCAGAGAATAACCTGGAGAGCCACGGAACCTTTGAGGCATATGACAAGGGCTATGTAGACTTGGATTTTGTAGTGCCAAAGGATCACGACGAGTGGATGGGAATGATGCTTGACAGGGTAAAATCCTGCTATGAGAGAGATAAGAACCATCCAGCTATCCTCATATGGTCATGCGGAAATGAGTCCTATGGCGGCAAGGTAATCTATCAGATGTCAGAGCTTTTCAGAAAGCTCGACCCAAACAGGCTTGTACACTATGAGGGTATCTTCCATGACAGAAGCTACAATGACACAAGTGACATGGAAAGCCAGATGTACCCATCAGTGGAGGCTATTAAAGAGCACCTGAAAAACGAAAAGGAGAAGCCGTTTATCTGCTGTGAGTACTCACATGCTATGGGTAATTCCTGCGGTGCAATGCACAAGTATACTGATTTGACAGATACTGAGCCTCGCTATCAGGGCGGTTTTATCTGGGATTATGTAGACCAGTCTATCTACAAAAAGGACAGATATGGTAAATGGTTCCAGGCATACGGCGGAGACTGTGACGACAGACCAACAGATGGTGAGTTCTCTGGAAATGGAATTGTATACGGTGGAGAGAGAGACGAGTCTCCTAAGATGCAGGAGGTTAAATTCAATTACCAGAATATATCTGTGGAGTTTACAGCAGAGGATAAGTATAAGGTAATCAATAAGAATCTCTTTATCAATACAGATGTATACAAGGGCTATGTGATTCTTCTGGCTGATGGCGAAGAGGTTAAGAGAGTGGCTCTTGATATGGCTGTGGCACCTTTAAGTGAAAAAGAATTTAAGCTGCCAGCAGTCTTGGTTGAATATATGAAGAAGGTTAAAACTCCAGAGTATATTGTGACAGTATCATTTGTACTCAAGGCTGACACCCTGTGGGCAGAGGCAGGTCACGAGGTTGCTTTCGGACAGAAGGTATACAAGAAGGAAGTCAAGGCATATGAGTGTGACCTTCCTGTTGAAGTAAATGTAGGAAATGGCTGTATCAATGTAAGAGGTGAGAACTTCAGTGCTATTTTCTCAAGAATCAATCTGGGACTGGTATCATATGTATACGGTGGCGTGGAAATGCTTCCAAACTACATCCCAAGACCAAACTTCTGGAGAGCACCGACAAACAATGATAATGGCAACAATATGCCACAGCGCTATGCCCAGTGGAAGATTGCCAGCATGTATATCACAACCAGAAGAGAGAAGCTTTTTGAGGATACATCACCAGTAGTAGAGAAAGAGGATAATGCTGTAAAGATAACATATACCTTCTTTATGCCGACCACACCAAGAAGCAGCTGTGAGCTTAGCTACAAGGTATTTGGAGATGGTACAATTGAGACTACACTTGAGTATGACCCGGTAAAAGAGCTTGGAGATATGCCGGAATTTGGTATGATGTTTAAATTTGCTGCTGATTATGATACAATCAAATGGTACGGACTTGGACCAGAAGAGACATATGCTGACAGAAAGCATGGCGGCAAGTATGGAGTATACAAAAACAAGGTTGCTGACAATATGGCAAAATACCTTGTGCCACAGGAATGTGGTAATAAGTGCAATGTGAGATATGCAGATGTGACAGATATAAAGGGAAGAGGAATCAGATTCTCTGGTGACGATTTATCCTTCTCGGCACTGCCATATACACCACACGAGCTTGAAAATGCTGCACATGCCTTTGAACTGCCAGAGGTACACTACACAGTTGTGCGTGTGGCAAAGCACCAGATGGGTGTGGCAGGAGATGACAGCTGGGGCTCATTAGTACATCCGGAATACTTAAATGATGTATCTGAGAAGCTTAAGTTTACATTCTGTTTCAAGGGAATCTAATAATATTTGCAGACAAGGGAGAGAATAATGAGCAGATTTATCAAAGGAATGGATCTTTCTACATTGCTTGAATTAGAAAGATGCGGCGCAAAGTATTATGATCATGGAACTGAGCGTGATGTGCTTGACATCATGAAGGACTATGATGTAGATACCATCAGACTCAGACTATGGAATGATCCAAAATCTGAGGATGGAGAACCATATGGCGCAGGCAATAATGACCTGGCTGAGACAATCGCAATAGGCAAAAAGGTTACAGATGCAGGCTTTGGTGTTCTGCTCAACTTCCATTACAGTGATTTCTGGGCAGACCCTGGAAAACAGATAAAGCCAAAGGCATGGGCTTCTTATGGCGTGGATGAGCTTGAAAAGGCAGTCTATGATTTTACTCTGGATTCCTTACAGAAGGTGCTTGATGCAGGTGTCAATGTCACAATGATTCAGGTTGGAAATGAGCTTTCAAATGGCTTACTGTGGCCAGAGGGTCAGGTGCCAAACTACGATAATATTGCAAAATTTGTAAGTGCAGGAATAAGAGCCTGCAGAAAAGTCAATCCGGATATTCCAATCATGCTTCATCTGGATAACGGTGGCAATAACGAGCTCTATGTGAGATGGTTTGAAAACTATATCAAAAGAGGCGAGGACTTTGAGTATATTGGATTGTCATATTATCCATTCTGGCATGGCTCACTTGATGCACTTGAGTTTAACATGAATGATATTGCAAAGAGATTCGGCAAGGATTTAATTATTGCTGAGGTCTCTATGGGATATACAATGGAGGACTACAAGGACTATGAGAAGCTTGAGGACTCTGAGCGTAAGGGCTATGCTACAAGGGCAGAGCTTGTGGAGAAGATTGACTATCCTATGACTATTCAGGGACAGCTTGACTTCACAAATGACTTCCTGGGCAGAGTTGCAAATGTGACAGGTGATGCAGGAAAGGGCTTCTTCTGGTGGGAGCCGGCATGGATACCAGTACCAGGCTCTGGCTGGGCAACTCCAGCCTCCCTTAAGTATATGAATGATCCTGGTCCATGTGGAAACGAGTGGGCAAATCAGGCTCTATTCGACTATGACGGAAACGTGCTTCCAGCATTAGAAGCAATCAGGGACTTCAAAAAGAAGTAATATAAGAGAAAGATGCAGCAGATTACAAATATGTAATTTTGTTGCATCTTTTTTGTGTTATGTTGCAGTTTCAACCTTAGCTGTTGAAAAGCTCAAATCCCCTGTTATAATAGACTTATAAATAAGTCAGACAATATAAAAGAAACAAAATAGACGCAAATTCATGCAGAAAAAGGAGAGGAAAAATGATACAGAACGAAGTATTAGCAAAATTTGAAGAATTATTTGGTAATGAGGGTGAAATCGGTGTCTACTTTGCACCAGGACGTGTGAACCTTATCGGTGAGCACACAGATTACAATGGAGGACATGTATTCCCATGTGCCCTCACAATCGGTACATACATGGCAGCAAGAAAGAGAAGCGACCGCAAGGTGAGATTTTACTCAATGAATTTCGAGAGCCTTGGCGTGATTGAGTGCTCACTTGACAACCTGACACCAAAGGATAACGGAGAGTGGACAAATTACCCAATGGGAATCATCTGGGCATTTGAGGGAAGAGGCATGAAGCTTGACGCAGGTCTTGACATCTGCCTGTTTGGAAATATTCCAAATGGTTCAGGACTTTCATCATCAGCATCCCTTGAGGTAGTTACAGGCTTTATGCTCCGTGACATCTATGGCTTTGATGTGACTAATCAGGATTTAGCACTTATCGGACAGTATTCAGAGAACAACTTCAATGGATGTAACTGCGGTATCATGGACCAGTTCGCATCTGCAATGGGAAAAGCTGACAATGCTATTTTCCTTGACTGCAATACACTTAATTTTGAGTATGCCTCAATCAAGCTTGAGGGTGCAAAGATTGTAGTTACAAACAGTATGGTTAAGCACAGCCTTGTGACATCAGCCTACAATGACCGTCGTAATGAAAGCTCACAGGCACTTAAGGACTTACAGACAGTATGTGGAATCGAGACACTTGGCGATTTGACAGAGGATGAGTTCGAGAAATACAAATCATCTATCAAGGATGAGGTTAACCGTGCCCGTGCAAAACATGCTGTATATGAGAACCAGCGTACAATCAAGGCTGTTGCAGCCCTTAAGGACAACGATATAGAGACATTTGGAAAACTTATGAATGCATCACATGTATCATTAAGAGACGACTATGAGACATCATGTGAGGAAGTAGATGTACTTGTTGAGGAAGCCTGGAAGATAGATGGAGTAATCGGCTCAAGAATCACAGGAGGCGGATTCGGTGGATGTACAGTCAGCATCGTAAAGGATGAGGCTATCGACGAGTTCAAGGAGAAGCTTACAGCTGCATATGAGGAAAAGGTTAAGAAGACACCTGAGTTCTATGTAGTTTCTATCGGAGACGGACCAAGCAGACTTATCTAATATTTTATTGGCAAGTGAAGGGAGCTAAGTGATGATACAGACAAGAATTTTAGAGTTAGCAGAGTATGGACTTACAACAGGACTTATCGAGAAAGAGGATAAGACCTATACAATCAACAGACTTATGGAGCTTCTTGAGGTGGATGATATTGAGGATTCTGTCTTTGAAGAATTTGCAAAGAGAGAGCCAATGACCCAGGAGAGCGCAGAGTCTGCTCTTGAGGGCATCCTTGAGGATATGATGGCATATGCCTATGACAAGGGTATCATGAAGGAAAACAGCATTGTATACAAGGACTTATTTGATACAAAGATTATGGGCTGTCTTGTTGCAAGACCAAGCGAAATCAGGGCAAAATTCAAAGACTTATATGAGCATGAATCAAGCCTTGCAGCTACAGACTATTTCTATAAGTTAAGCTGTGACAGCAACTATATCCGCCGTCAGAGAATAAAGAAAGACCAGAAATGGACAACAGATACAGAGTATGGAACTCTTGATGTGACAATCAACCTGTCAAAGCCTGAGAAGGATCCAAAGGCAATCGCAGCAGCAAAGAATGCAAAGCAGAGTGCTTATCCAAAGTGCCAGCTCTGTGCAGAGAACGAGGGATATGCAGGCAGAGTAAACCATCCTGCAAGGCAGAACCACAGAATCATCCCTGTTACAATCAACAACAGTGACTGGTATTTCCAGTATTCTCCATATGTGTACTACAATGAGCACTGTATCGTGTTCAATTCAAAGCACACACCAATGAAGATTGAGAGAGCAACCTTTGGAAAGCTCCTTGACTTTGTGACAAACTTCCCACACTACTTTGTAGGCTCTAATGCAGACCTCCCGATTGTAGGTGGTTCAATCCTCACACATGACCACTTCCAGGGTGGACATTATACATTTGCAATGGCAAAGGCTCCGATTGAGAAAGAAATCAGCTTCAAGGGCTATGAGGACGTAAAGGCAGGCATAGTAAAATGGCCAATGTCAGTTATCAGAATAAGCGGAGCAGACAAAGAACGTCTTATCGACCTTGCAGACAAGATTCTTGTTGCATGGAGAGGCTATACAGATGAGGAAGCATTTATTTTTGCTGAGACAGACGGAGAACCACACAACACAATCACTCCAATCGCAAGACGCCGTGGAGAGGACTATGAGTTAGACTTAGTACTTCGTAACAACATCACAACAGAGGAGCATCCACTGGGAGTTTACCATCCACATGCACACCTTCACCATATCAAGAAGGAGAACATCGGACTTATCGAGGTAATGGGACTTGCAGTACTTCCAGCCAGACTCAAGGACGAGATGGCAGAGCTTGCTGATGCAATCGTAAATGGTAAGGATTTACGCTCAACAGAGACACTTGCAAGCCATGCAGAGTGGGCTGAGGGCTTCCTGCCAAAATATGATAAGGTAGACGAGTCAAATGTCATGGACATCATCCATGAGGAGATGGGACAGGTGTTTAAGGAAGTGCTTGAGTGTGCCGGAGTGTACAAGTGTACAGAGGAAGGCAGAGAGGCATTTATGAGATTTGTTGAGTCGGTGAAATAGTATGGTTGATTTTTCAAAGATATCAAAAGAGAAAGAGCTAACGCAACTTTTTATATCTATGCATGATGTAAGTGAGATAAGATGGCTTTTGGATAAGGCTGGAATAAATGAGGACGAGTGCTATATGTGCTCATGGAAGCAGGTGCTTGCCCATGAGGTGTCAGCTATTGAGCATATCTCTGATGAAGAGAGAGACGAGGAGATTGACAGGCTTTATGGGGAGGATGCAGAGTATGTGAAGACTGCTCCTGCTGTCCTGATTTCACATTACAAGGTAGATGAACTGCTTAAGGCTTTGGATGATACTTTGTTTGGAACTGGAGACAGGGATTATAATGAGTATAGTAAAAAGCGTCAGGCTGAGATAGATGAGGAGACCTCGGAAATTTAAGGCAATAAAAAAGATTTTGGATTTTTCCAAAATCTTTTTTTGTTACTTTACTGTCCCATCTTTTTAGTCAGTCTCTTCCTGCAATAGAAGAATGCCGGAATTAGAAAAGCATCCGCAAATATCCAGGCAAGAGGGCTTGCAAAGCAGGCTGCCACAAATCCGAAAATCGGAACGAAAACCAATCCGATTAAGGCTCTTGCTATCATTTCTGCCACACCAGCAAGTACGGCAAAGCCCGAAAATCCCATGCCCTGAATCATGAATCTCACGATATTTACCAGAGCCAGAGGAATGTAGAAGAATACATTTATCAGCAAAAACTGGCGTGCCTGAGCGATTACCACAGTCTCTGATGCAGAGACAAAGAGCAGGGCAATATTATTACTGAAGAAGTAGAGCACTACAAATATAATGACTGAGTAGATTGAACCGATAATAGTAGCGCTTCTTACACCCTTGCCCAGTCTGTCAAGCTTTCCTGCCCCCACGTTCTGTCCGCCATAGGTAGCCATTGTGGAACCTAAGGCATCAAAAGGACACATTGAGAACATTGAAATCTTGCTTGCAGTAGTCATTGAGGCTACGGCTACAGAGCCAAGTGTGTTCACAGCTGCCTGGAGGATTACACTGCCGATAGCTGTAATTGAGTACTGGAAGCCCATAGGAAAGCCCATAATCACGAGATTTTTCACACAGTAGGAGTCAAGCTTCCAGTCATCCCTTGTGATGTGCAGCAGCTCGACCTTCTTTAATATATAAATGAGGCAGAGTATGCCGGATATTCCCTGGGATATAATGGTCGCAAGTCCTGCACCGAAAACACCCATGTCAAATACCAGGATAAAGAGTAAGTCAAGACCGATATTTAATACAGCTGACAAAATCAGAAAGATAACCGGTGTCACAGAGTCTCCCAGTGAACGCAGGTAGCTTGACAGCAGATTGTATAAAATGGTGGCTGGAATACCAGCAAATATTACTATTAAATAAGAATAAGATAAATCAATGATGTCGTCAGGCGTCTGCATTATCTCCAGAATATCACGGCAGAATATGACGGTGAGCACAGTCATAACAACAGCAATTATAATAGAAAGAACATAGGCGTTTCCCACGTATTTTTTCAGTGATTTATAGTCCTTTGCCCCAAAACGCTGGGCAATAGGCAGTCCAAAGCCATTACATACGCCCAGACAGAAACCAATGATTAAAAAAGTGATACTGCCTGTGGCACCAACTCCAGCGAGGGCGTTTACACCCAGCGCCTGTCCTACAATGATGGTATCCATCAGACTGTAAACCTGCTGAAAAAGCATTCCCATTAAAAGTGGAAGGGCGAAGCCGATAATAAGCTTCATAGGGCTTCCTGATGTCATATCTTTTCCTTTTGATTTAGCCATTACATTTACCTCTCAAAAATACAATTTTTGTGCCAAACAATAATACCACCAATAGTAAATATTTACTAGAAGAATATTAATAAAAAACAAAATAAAAACAAAAAATCCATATTGCTTTACAAAGATGAACAAATAATGTAAAGTAATTGTGGATTTTAGTCTTTTTTAGCAGACGTAGGAGTGGTTAAAATGAGAGAATGGGAAAATAATATAAGGAAGGTTGTACCCTATGTACCGGGTGAGCAGCCAAAGCTTTTAGATGTTATAAAATTAAACACAAATGAGAATCCATACCCACCAGCACCGGGAGTGGAAAGGGTACTTAGAGAGTTTGATGTGGATACTCTCAGACTGTATCCAGACCCTTTAGTATCTGATTTGGTAAAGGCTATAGCAGATTTTTATGGATTAAATGAAAATCAGGTCTTTACAGGAGTGGGTTCTGATGATGTGCTTGCCATGATTTTTATGACATTCTTTAATTCAGAAAAGCCCCTTATTTTTCCAGATATAACATATTCATTTTATGATGTATGGGCAGAGATGCTGAGAATACCATATGAGACAATCCCGCTGGATGAGGATTTTAAAATCAGACCAGAGGATTATTACAGGGAAAACGGGGGAGTGATTTTTCCAAATCCCAATGCCCCGACAGGAGAGCTGTTAAGCCTTGATATGGTTGAGGACATCATAAAGCACAATCCAGATGTAATTGTAGTTGTGGATGAAGCATATATTGATTTTGGGGGAGTCAGCGCACTTCCACTTATTGATAAGTACGACAATGTGATTGTGGTGCAGACATTTTCAAAATCACGGTCGCTTGCCGGCTCGAGAGTGGGCTATGCCATGGCAAATCCTGTGCTTATTAAGTACTTAAATGATGTGAAGTACTCATTTAATTCATACACAATGGACAGAATCACGATTGCAGCAGCAACAGAGGCTGTAAAAGACAGAGAGTATTTTGAAGAAACCACTGCAAAAGTCATAAAGACCAGAGAGTGGACTAAAAATGAACTTACCAGACTCGGTTTTGAGTTTGGCGATTCAAAGAGCAACTTTATATTTGCAAGACATCCTGAGATGTCGGGTCAGGACTTATTTGACAGGCTCAAGGCAGAGAAGGTCTTTGTAAGACATTTTAACAAGCCTGAACGGATAGCTGATTACCTCAGAATATCAATAGGTACAGACCAGCAGATGCAAAAACTTATTTCTATATTGGAGAGAATTTTATGATTAAAAAGTATTTGATTATTTTCTTTATTTCTATGGTTCCATTGATTGAGCTTAGAGGAGCAATTCCTTTTTCGCAAGGCTTTGGGCTTCCTATTATCCAGTCATACATTATCTGTATTATAGGAAATATGCTGCCAGTGCCTATTATCTATCTCTTTGCCAGAAAGGTGCTTGAGTGGGGCGCTGATAAGCCAGTGATTGGTAAATTTTTCACATGGTGTCTTGAAAAGGGGCATAAGGGTGGAAAGAAGCTTCAGGAGAAGGCTGGAAAAGGCTTGTTCGTAGCACTTTTACTGTTTGTGGGAATCCCGGTTCCTGGAACAGGTGCATGGACTGGAACACTTGCAGCCAGCATACTGGATATGGATTTTAAGTCTACAATTGCAGCTGTAATGCTCGGTGTGCTTCTGGCTGGTGTAATAATGATGCTAATCAGTCTGGCTGGATTTTCACTTGTATAAGATATAAATAGGTTTAAGGGAGTATAGTTGTAATGTCTGTAGCAATGTTAATTGGTTTTGGAATATGGCTCATGGCAATATTTTGTCTGCTCATGGGAGTCTTTATGCTGGTTAAGGTCGACATGCCTGTAAGGGAAAAATATATCA
>CAVFAM010000203.1:0-6390 GCA_963620375.1 Bacteroidaceae bacterium | reverse complement strand
CAAGAATCTTGTCGATTCCCCATGTACCATTGTACTCGATAAATACCTGCTCAGGCAGGAACTGGTTATTTAACTCATTTAATTTTTCTGAGGTAAACTCTTCCTCAGAATCAATTGTTGTAAGCTTAAAATTCACTGTCTTAAGCTTGTCCTCGTTATATTCCTTGTCTCCATCCTCACACATAATGATAAGACCCTTGGCACCCTCGCTGAAGTCATTCTCATAAAGAGTCTCCTCAACAAGAGTAGTCTTGCCACTATCCATGAAACCGGTAAACAAATAAACTGGTATCTCCTGTGCCATATCGTTTCCTTTCAAAATGTAAAATTAAGCGATTCCAAATAATTCCTCAAGCTCATGCTCATGAATATTTGTACCGATTACAACTAATCTTCCTGTGTAATCTGGCTCGCCCTCACGAATCTCATACTCGCCCGGAACCATGTCGAAGTAAATCCATGTTCCGTCTACTGACTCAACCATACCCTTAGCTCTTAAGATATCATCATTCTCTACAAAGCCCTTTAATATCTCCTCAAGCTTAGCCTTCTCAAACTTGTGAGGTGTCTCCTTGCCCCAGCTTGTGAAGATATCATCTGCATGATGGTGATGATGCTCATGATCGTGGTCATGACATCCACATGTGCAGTTCTCGCCATGCTCATGATGATGCTCATGTTCTTCGTGGTCATGGTCGTGATGGTGCTCATGTTCCTCGTGGTCATGGTGGTGTTCATGCTCCTCATGGTCATGGTCGTGATGGTGCTCATGCTCCTCATGGTCATGGTCGTGGTGGTGTTCATGCTCCTCGTGGTCGTGGTCATGATGATGGTGCTCATGGTCATGCTCTGCCTCTTCCTGTGCATGGTGAGTCTCAGCAAGCACCTTCATCTCAAGATTGTCCTGTCCTTCCATTGTAGCAAGAATCTTCTCTCCTGAGATTGAATTCCAGTCTGTAGTGATGATAGCAGCCTTTGGATTAAGTGCCTGAATCTGCTTTACACAGAACTCTAACTGCTCTGGTGTAGCATTCTGGCTTCTGCTTAAGATAACAGTTGTTGCATGCTCAATCTGGTTATTGAAGAACTCTCCAAATGCCTTCATCTGCTTGCTTGCCTTCAAGGCATTTACAACAGTTACAAGGGCATTGAGCTTTACATCCTGCTCCTTCTCAATATCGATAACTGACTTCATAACATCAGAGAGCTTACCTACTCCTGATGGCTCAATCAAGATACGGTCTGGATGATATTTTGTAATAACCTCATTAAGGTTTGTTGCAAAATCTCCTACCAGTGAACAGCAGATACATCCTGAGTTCATCTCTGTAATCTGGATTCCAGAATCTTTTAAGAAGCCTCCGTCGATTCCAACCTCGCCGAACTCGTTCTCAATAAGAACAACCTGCTCTCCCTTAAAAGCTTCCTCTATCATCTTCTTGATGAATGTTGTCTTTCCTGCTCCGAGGAATCCTGAAATAATATCAATCTTTGTCATTTCTATTCACTCCTTATCTAAACGCTTTGTGCGCAATTTATATTTTTACCAAGTGTATTTTACTCGTAATTTCTAAATAATGCAAATCATTTGCATTTTGTTTATTTTTTTTTCATATTTTTGGGGACATCTAATGTGTGCTCGAAACAATTGGCACCATGTATCTCTCTGACGCACTCTCGTTCGGGCGTAAACGTAGCGGTACTAAATTCGTGCCAGCAAATGCCGTCACTCATTAAGTGCCGACGTTTCCTTACGGTCAGAGAGATACATGGTGCCAATTATTCCGTGCACACATCCCTCAGTCTATCTCAAAAACCGCAGCAATTATATTTAAAATGCCCAAATCTAAAATAAAATATGAAAAACAAGTTATTTACAACACTCATTGTTATGTTGTTTATATCTTTATCTGTGCATATGATACAGCTTCTCGTAAATACCGCCTTTGGCAAGCAGCTCCTCATGGGAGCCTGACTCTGCGATTCCATCCTCTGTGAGCACAAGTATCTTCTCTGCATTCTGGATTGTGGTTAATCTATGGGCGATTACAAAGGTTGTCCTGTTTTTTGCAAGCTTCTCCAGGGATTCCTGTACTACCTTTTCACTCTCATTGTCAAGGGCTGAGGTTGCTTCATCGAATATGAGGATTGGTGGGTTCTTCAGGAACACTCTGGCTATTGATAATCTCTGCTTCTGTCCGCCTGACAGCTTGATTCCTCTTTGTCCTATATCTGTGTCATAGCCATCTGGGAATGACATGATAAACTCATGGGCATTTGCATTTTTTGCTGCTTCTATCACCTCATCCCTGCTGGCTCCCGGTTTTCCGTAGGCTATATTTTCAAATATTGTTCCTGCAAAGAGATATACGTCCTGTTGCACCATTCCTATATGGTTTCTGAGGCTGTTTAAGGTTACATCCCTTATATCTTTTCCATCTACCCTGATTGTGCCCTCTGTGACATCATAAAATCTCGGTATCAGCGAGCACAGTGTGGTCTTTCCTGCTCCTGATGAGCCCACCAGTGCCATATAGGCTCCTGCCGGCACCTTTAGATTGATGTTATTCAGGACTTCCTCTGCGCCGTCATTGTACTTGAAGGATACGTTCTGGAATTCGATTTCACCCTTTACATCCTTAAGCTCAACTGCATCCTCTGAGTCCTTGATGTCTGGCTCTATATCCATTATCTCCCTGAAGCGTTCAAAGCCTGTGTAGCCGTTCTGGAACTGCTCTGTAAAATCAACCAGGGTTCTGATTGGGTCCGTAAACACATTAATATAGAGGAGAAATGTTATCAAATCACTTATATTTATCTTGCTGTATGCGATAAGGATTGACCCTGCTATGATTACATTCACCTGGATAAGTGTAGAGAACACACCTACTCCCGACTGAAATATTCCCATAAAATGATAGCTATTCTTCTTTGCTGCAAGGAAGCCATCATTTCCTATCTTAAACTTCTGGTTTTCTATATCCTCATTTGCAAAGGATTTTACCACTCGTATGCCAGACAGGTTATCCTCTATCTGCTCGTTGATTGCTGCAATCTTCACTCTATTACTCTTAAAGGCAGCCCTCATTCTCTTATTGAGCACAAAGGCAAACCAGAACATAAAAGGAAGCACTATAAATGCCGCAAGCGCCAGCCAGCCATTGATATTTAACAGGATTATAAGTGCTCCGACAATCTTAAGCAATGAAAGAATTATATTCTCAGGTCCGTGGTGCAAAAGCTCTGTGATGTCAAACAAATCCGATGTCACCCTGCTCATCAGCTGACCTACCTTGGCATCATCATAGAAGGAAAATGACAGCTTCTGCAGGTGGGCAAAAAGCTCTGCCCTCATGTCGTATTCCATTCTTGCACCCATGACATGTCCGTAATTGCCTATAAAAAATCTGCTGTAGCAGTCAACTGCAAGAAGAGCAAGCAATCCTATTGCTATAAATATAATCTGGTGTACTATCTCCGCCGTGGTCTTATATATAAGCGTGGATGTGACATATCTGACCACAAGGGGTATGGTAAGCGCTACAGCCGCTGACAGGGTTGCAAAAAACATATCTGCAAAAAATATGCCCTTGTACGGCTTGTAGTAGCTAAACATCTTTTTCAAATTCTCGTTCATTCATAACCTCCTCATAACAAGCAGCCAGCCGAACCTGCCAGTGGCAGGTTTTCTGTGCGCATGGCAACGTAAAAAGGAACTACCACTATGTGGTAGTTCCCTGCAAATACATTAATTGTATTTTCTTTTTCTAGCTGCTTCAGATTTTTTCTTACGCTTTACGCTAGGCTTCTCGTAATGCTCACGCTTACGAATCTCCTGCTGGATACCAGCCTTAGCACAGTTTCTCTTGAAACGACGTAATGCGCTATCTAAAGTCTCATTTTCTTTTACAATAACACTAGACATTCTAAATCCTAACCTCCCTCCAGTTGCGTATTGTGCATCAACTGTTAGGTAATTCTCTACTAATTTGCACTAACAAATATTTTAACCAATTATTCTCATTTGTCAAGACTTTTAATACAATTTATTAAAATTATTTGAGCATACCCTCAAGTGCTGTCTTTGCCTCTGCGATTGCATCAGGTATTCCTGCTGGATTCTTACCACCAGCCTGTGCCATATTTGGACGTCCACCGCCGCCACCGCCTACCTTTGAAGCGATTGCCTTGATGAGGTTTCCTGCATGGGCACCAGCAGCCATAGCATTGTCTGTAGCCATGGCAATGAGGTTAACCTTGCCATCACATGAAGAAGCAATAACTACTACGCCATCGCCAAGCTTCTCCTTGAGCTGGTCTCCAAGGTCACGAAGTCCGTTCATATCCACTCCGTCTACACTTGTAGCAAGAAGCTTAACTCCCTTAACCTCAACTACCTGATCCATAACATCACCGAGAGCGTCCTTTGCAGCCTTGCTCTTTAATGATTCGTTTTCGCTCTGTAATGCCTTAAGCTCAGCCATCAGATGCTCAAGTCTGTCAACCAGATTAGCAGGTGTTGACTTAACCACCTTTGCAGCCTGATTAAGCTCAGCCTCAAGCTTAGCATAATAAGCAAATACATTGTCTCCTGTGATTGCCTCAATACGTCTTACTCCTGCAGCTACACCGCTCTCAGAAATAATCTTGAAGGCAGAAATCTCTCCTGTATTCTTTACATGAGTACCACCACAGAACTCCTTAGAGAAGTCTCCCATAGAAACTACACGAACCTTCTCGCCATATTTCTCACCGAAAAGAGCCATTGCTCCTGTCTTTTTAGCTTCATCAACAGTCATAACAGCTGTCTCAACCGGAAGAGCCTCAGCAATCTTTTCATTTACAATAGCCTCAACCTTTGCAAGCTCATCTGGTGTCATAGCTGAGAAATGAGAGAAGTCAAAACGTGTTCTCTCTCCATCCTGGAATGAACCAGCCTGCTCTACATGAGTACCAAGTACCTCACGGAGTGCCTTCTGGAGAAGGTGGGTTGCAGAATGGTTACGGCAGGTCTTAGCACGAAGTACAGGGTCTACATGAAGCTCAACCTCTTCATCACTGCTAATCATACCCTCTGAAACATATCCAACATGGGCTACTCTGTTTCCAACAACCTTTACCGTGTCCTCGACAACAAAGGTACCTGTAGCAGACTTGATAATACCCTTATCTCCCTGCTGGCCACCCATTGTAGCATAGAAAGGTGTCTTTGCAACAATGATTGAACCCTTATCTCCGTCAGATAAAGCCTCAACGACCTCATCCTGTGTAGTGAGGAAGGCAACCTTTTCCCTGCTGTCTAAGCAGTCATATCCGATAAATTCTGTTGTGATTGGAGAGTCAATATCGTTGTATACATTGGCATCAGCACCCATGTAGTTAGTCTCCTTACGGGCACCACGGGCTGTCTGTCTCTGCTTCTCCATGCAGGCTTCAAAGCCAGCCTCATCATATGAGAATCCCTTTTCCTCAAGAATCTCCTCTGTGAGGTCGATTGGGAAGCCATATGTATCATAAAGCTTGAAAGCATCCTCTCCTGAGAGAACCTTTCTGCCCTCTGACTGCATCTTCTCTTCCATCTCTGAAAGAATATTTAAGCCCTGATCTATTGTCTTTGCAAATTTCTCCTCTTCCTGAGTGAGAACCTTAAGGATAAAATCCTTCTTCTCCTCAAGCTCTGGATATCCGTCCTTGCTCTCATTGATAACTACCTGGGCAATCTTTGCAAGGAATGTACCCTCGATACCAAGCATTCTGCCATGGCGGGCTGCACGTCTTATGATACGGCGGAGCACATATCCTCTTCCCTCATTGCTTGGCATAACACCATCAGAAATAAGGAATGTAGAAGAACGGATATGGTCTGTAATAAGTCTGATTGACACATCATCTAAAGCATCTGTCTGGTAAGTCTTGCCACAAAGCTCACAAACCTTGTCACGGATAGCCTTCATTGTGTCAATATCAAATACAGAATCAACATCCTGCATAACCACAGCAAGACGCTCAAGTCCCATACCTGTATCTATGTTCTTGTTCTCAAGCTCTTCGTAACCGCCGTGTCCGTCACCATTGAACTGGGTAAATACGTTGTTCCATACCTCCATGAAACGGTCACACTCGCAGCCTACCTTACAGTCAGGCTTGCCACATCCGTATTTTTCTCCTCTGTCATAGTAAATCTCAGAACATGGTCCACATGGTCCTGCACCATGCTCCCAGAAGTTGTCACACTCACCAGTCTCAGGGTCACGATAGAATCTTGTGATTTTCTCTGGAGCAACACCTACTTCCTTTGTCCAGATGTCAAATGCCTCATCATCCTCTCCATAGATAGATGGATAAAGCCTGTCCTCTTCAAGTCCTAAATCCTTTGTCAAAAACTCCCAT
>CAVFAM010000202.1:0-15366 GCA_963620375.1 Bacteroidaceae bacterium | reverse complement strand
CCTTGTAAACCGTACAAACGAACAATACAGGGAAAAAGGACTTGCACTGGTGCAGAAGATCCCGACTCCCATCACTCCGGTACGCATGGATAAGGAGAACCGCCACATTACCCTGGCTTACTTTGACCAGCGAAGTACCGTAGACTACATAGGCGCAGTCCAGGGCATACCTGTATGCTTTGACGCAAAGGAATGTAACACCGACACCTTTCCTCTCGCCAATATACATGAGCATCAGGTCAGGTTTATGGAGAATTTTGAAAAGCAGGACGGTGTCGCCTTTATCCTCATATACTACACCCATAAAGATGAATATTATTACTTAAGCTTTAAGCGCCTGAAAGAATTCTGGACGAGAGCAGAGGAGGGGGGCAGAAAGAGCTTCAGATATGATGAGCTTGATGCAGATTATTTTCTTCCAAAGGTAAATGGCATACTTGTGCCATATCTGAACATTCTTCAAAAAGATTTGGAAGCCAGGGATTGACAAGTTGTATGTAATTAAATATAATTATTTTTATTTCACATGGTAGCACGATACCACTTTACCAAACGAAAGCGAGTCAGGATTATGAAAAATGAAATGTTACATACACCAGATGGTGTGAGAGATATCTATAATGGAGAGTGTAAAGCAAAGCTTTTCCTGCAGGACAGGCTGCATAAGGTGCTGTTAAAATATGGTTATCACGACATACAGACGCCAACCTTTGAATTTTTCAACATATTCAGCAGTCAGATTGGTACAACACCATCAAAGGATTTGTACAAATTTTTTGATAAAGAGGGAAACACCCTGGTTTTAAGACCAGACTTCACCCCATCTGTAGCCAGAAGTGCTGCAAAATACTACATGGATGAGGATATGCCTGTGAAGCTGTGCTACATGGGAAACACCTTTATCAATTCGTCAGATTATCAGGGAAGATTAAAGGAATCCACCCAGTGCGGAGCTGAGCTGATTGGCGATAATTCTGTTGCAGGGGATGCAGAGATTTTATCTATGGTTGTAGAATCCCTGCTTGAGGCAGGCTTAAAGAGATTTCAGATATCTGTAGGCCATGCCCAGTTTTTTGCAGGACTCATAGAGGCAGCTGGAATTGATTCTGACCAGGAAGAGACCTTGAGAGAGCTTATCTCTAACAAAAACTTCTTTGGAGTTGAGGAATTTATAAAGGAGCTTAAGCTTAACGATAACCTAAACTATCTGTTCGGGCTCTTAGGAAACTTTAACTTTAATACAGAGGACATCGATGCAGCAAAGGAAAGGGCAGCTGATTACCCGACAATCCTTGAAGCCTTAAACGGACTTGAAGCCTTATCTGACTACCTTAAGCTATATGGAATAGATAAGTATATCTCCTTTGAGCTTGGTATCATAAGCAAGCATCATTATTACACAGGCATTATCTTTTCAGGATATACCTTCGGAACAGGTGAGCCTATTGTAAACGGTGGACGATATGATAATCTCTTGAGCCATTTTGGCAAAAATTCACCATCCATTGGCTTTGCCATTGTAGTTGATTCCCTGATGGCAGCCCTTGCGAGACAAAATATTGAGCTGCCAGTATATTCAAATGCAGCCCTTGTAGTCTTTAAGGAGGAGACCGCTGCAAAGGGAATTGAGCGTGCCAGTGCCTTGAGAAAGCAGGGACTTAATGTTGAAGCGCTGGTATGGAAGCCAGAAAAGACCAGAGATGACTATGCGGCTTATGCCTTAAAGAACAAGATTAACAAAGTAGAGTTTATCGACAACTAAGATTAAGGGGTTTTAGAAGATTATGGAAGAAAATAGATATTTAACCTTTGCCCTGGGCAAGGGACGTCTTGCAAAGAAAACATTGCAGCTGTTTGAACAGATTGGCATCACCTGTGAGGAAATGAAGGACCCGGATACCAGAAAGCTTATATTCGTCAACGAGGAATTAAAGCTTAAGTTCTTTCTGGCAAAGGGACCTGATGTACCTACATATGTAGAGTATGGTGCCGCAGATATAGGAATAGTAGGAAAAGACACTATACTTGAAGAGGGTAGAAATATATATGAGGTTCTGGATTTGGGCTTTGGAAAATGCCGCATGTGCATATGTGGCCCTGAGAGTGCCAGAGACCTGCTTCTCCACCACGAGCAAATCAGGGTAGCCACCAAATACCCTCACATAGCCAAGGACTACTTCTACAACAAGAAGCACCAGACAGTTGAAATCATAAAACTTAATGGTTCAATCGAGCTTGCACCAATTGTTGGCTTATCTGAGGTGATTTGTGATATAGTAGAGACAGGCACAACACTTAAGGAAAATGGATTAACAGTACTTGAAGAGGTTTGCCCACTTTCAGCAAGGGTTGTTGTAAACCAGGTC
The DNA here is from genome assembly GCA_963620375.1 of Bacteroidaceae bacterium. GTDB lineage: Bacteria > Bacillota > Clostridia > Lachnospirales > Lachnospiraceae > Roseburia. The sequence continues at coordinate 13,000 of CAVFAM010000202.1, read as the reverse complement.
AGCATGAAGATGGAAAACGAGAGAATAACCAAACTTATAAGTGATTTAAAGACAGTTATATAATCGGGAGGCAGTTATGAGAACATTAAAGCTTACACAGGATACCCAGAAAAACATATTGGAGTCATTGTTAAAGAGAAGCCCAAACAACTATACAGAGTTTGAAGGCCGTGTAAATGACATCATTGCAAACGTAAGAGAGAAAAGGGATGAGGCAATCTTTGATTACACAAAGAAATTTGACGGAGCAGATATAAATGCTTCAAACATCCTTGTCACAAAGGAAGAAATAGAGGAGGCCTACTCACTTGTAGACGAGAAGCTTCTTGCCGTAATCAGAAAAGCCCTTGTAAATATCAGAAAATACCATGAAAAGCAGCTCCAGAACTCATGGTTTACATCAGAGGATGGCATAATCCTTGGTCAGAAGGTCACAGCCCTTGAAAAAGCCGGTGTCTATGTACCAGGTGGCAAGGCTGTATATCCTTCATCAGTGCTTATGAATGTGCTTCCAGCAAAGGTAGCCGGTGTAGACCAGATTATCATGTGTACACCTCCGGGAAAGGATGGTAAGGTATATCCATCTACCTTAGTTGCAGCTAACGAGGCTGGTGTAGACAAAATCTACAAGGTGGGTGGTGCCCAGGCAATCGCAGCCATGGCATTTGGTACAGAGAGCGTTCCAAAGGTAGATAAAATCGTAGGACCTGGAAATATCTATGTAGCCCTTGCTAAAAAGGCTGTATTTGGCTATGTAAGCATAGATTCCATAGCAGGACCTAGTGAAATCCTTGTCCTTGCAGATGAGACAGCCAATCCAAGATATGTTGCGGCTGACTTATTGTCACAGGCAGAGCATGATGAGATGGCATCTGCCATATTAATCACAACCTCAGAAGAGCTTGCAGCAAGAGTTTCAGAGGAAGTAGATAAGTTTGTCGCAGAGCTTTCCCGCAAGGAGATAATCCAGAAATCCCTTGATAATTACGGATATATTCTGGTAGCAGACAGTCTTGAGGACGCTATAAATGCCACAAACGAGATTGCATCAGAGCATATGGAAATCGTCACAAAAGATCCATTCTCAGTAATGACAAAAATCAGAAATGCTGGAGCAATCTTTATCGGTGAGTACTCATCTGAGCCACTGGGAGACTATTTTGCAGGACCAAACCACGTCCTTCCAACAAATGGCACAGCAAAATTTTTCTCAGCCTTAAGTGTCGATGATTTTATCAAGAAATCAAGCATTATCTCATATTCAAGGGAAGCTCTTGAGAAGGTTCACAGAGATATTGAGCAATTTGCTGAGTGCGAACAGTTGACGGCACACGCAAATTCGATTAAAGTAAGATTTGAGGAATAAATGGAGTAGGATTATGTCTGAACGAATTGCAAGCATACAAAGGAAAACAAAAGAGACTGATATAAATGCAAGGCTTAATATTGATGGCACAGGTACATCCACCATCAACACAGGCATAGGATTTTTTAATCATATGCTGGAGGGCTTTGCCAAGCATGGTTTTTTCGACTTAAATCTAAACTGTGAGGGAGATCTGGCAGTTGACTGCCACCACACAATAGAGGACTGTGGCATAGTCCTTGGAAATGCAATCAAGGAAGCTGTAGGTGACAAAAAGGGCATCAGGCGCTTTGGAAGCTGCATACTACCAATGGATGAGACCTTAGTCTTATGTGCCATAGATTTGTCTGGCAGACCATACCTTGTCTTTGACGGCGAATTCACAACAGACAGAGTAGGATATATGGATACAGAGATGGTAAAGGAGTTTTTCTATGCCGTTTCATATTCTGCGGAGATGAACCTCCATATTAAGGTGTTAAATTCAGGTAATAATCATCACATGATTGAAGCTATGTTCAAATCATTTGCCAGAGCATTAGATGAAGCTACGACCCTTGATCCTCGAATCACAGACGTTATGTCTACGAAAGGAAGTTTATAAATGGAATACAAGAACATCGTTGCCACCCTGTACTTAAAGGATGGTAAGGCAGTTAAGGCTCTTGATGATTTCACTGTAATAGGTGATGTATATGAGCTGTGCCAGATGTACAACGACAGCGGAATCGATAAAATCATAATATTTGATATGTCTACAGATGATGATGAGCATGAGAAAAATGTACATACAATAGAGAATATCAACAGAAACATAGAGATAAAGGTATGCGCCGGTGGCAACATCAACCGTATTGATGATGTCAGAAAGCTCTTATACGCAGGCTGTATACAGGTTATCTTTAATGCCTCAAAGCCTACCGCCCTTGAGCTTGCCAATGAAGCCAGCAACAAGTTCGGCAAGGACAGAGTGCTTTTATCAGTAAACAATGTGGATTTTATATTCAAAAACCAGCAGAAGATTGAGGACACCTTCCATGAGCTTTTAGTCATGGATATGGAGATAATAGATGCAATCGACAACCTCACCAGCACACCATATGTGGTTTATCTGCCAGACTTTGACTATGACCAGATTAAAAATATCTTAAGCCGTAACACAGTCAGGGGTATATCAGGAAAATTCATAAACAATCCTGCAACAGATATCATGAAGCTTAAGTCAAGCCTGTCAAATGATGGTATCAAGATGGATAATTTTGAGCCAAAGCTTAAATGGTCAGACTTAAAGCTTAATTCAGACGGAATGGTACCAGTTATAGTGCAGGACTACAGGACAGATGAAGTACTGATGCTTGCCTACATGAATGAGGAGGCATTTAACAATACTGTAAGCAGCGGCAGGATGACATATTTTAGCAGAAGCCGTCAGGAATTATGGATAAAGGGACTTACCTCAGGACATTTTCAGTACGTTAAGTCATTGACAGCTGACTGTGATTTTGATACTATTCTTGCTAAAGTCTCTCAGGTGGGAGCAGCCTGCCACACAGGAAACAAAAGCTGCTTTTTCAATGAGATTGTAAAGAAGGAGTATGTGGAGAAGAATCCTCTTAAGGTGCTTGAATCAGTCTACAATGATATAGTAGACAGAAAAGAAAAACCAAGAGAAGGCTCATACACCAACGCTCTTTTTGACAAGGGAATCGATGAAATATTAAAGAAGCTGGGTGAGGAATGTACAGAAATTGTAATAGCCTGCAAAAATCCAGACTCTACCAAAATCAAATTCGAGATTTCTGACTTTATGTACCACTGTATGGTTCTGATGGTAGAAAAGGGTGTTACCTGGGAAGAAATAGCATTGGAGCTTTCACAGAGATAATATATTTACACGAGGATATAAAATGAAAAAACTAGCTTTAAGCGATGAAATTTTAATGACAATCGACAAACCGGCTAGATATATCGGAAATGAGATAAACTCAGTAGTTAAGGACACATCCAAGGTGGACATCCGCTTTGCGATGTGTTTTCCTGATGTTTACGAAATCGGTATGTCTCATCTGGGAATCCAGATTTTATATGATATGTTTAACAAGCGTGAGGACACCTGGTGTGAGCGTGTCTACTCACCATGGCCGGATTTGCATGAGATAATGAAGGAGAAGCATATTCCATTATTCGGACTGGAATCCCAGGAGCCAATCAAGGATTTTGATTTCCTTGCCATGACTTTGCAGTATGAGATGTGCTATACCAATATATTGCAGATTCTTGACTTGTCCCAGATACCACTTAAGTCAAAGGACAGGACAGAGAAAGACCCGCTTGTCATAGGTGGAGGTCCATGCTCATACAATCCTGAGCCAATAGCAGATTTCTTTGACATCTTCTATATAGGTGAGGGTGAGACCCGTTATGACGATTTATTTGATTTATATAAGCAGATGAAAAAGGATGGTAAATCCCGTCAGGAAATGCTTCATGAAATAGCAAAGATTCCTGGCATGTATGTACCTTCCCTCTATACTGTAAGCTACAAAGAGGACGGCACAATCGATACATTTGCGCCAATCTATGATGATGTGCCAAAGACAATCAAGAAAGAAATCGAGATGGATTTGTCTACATCTGTATACCCTGAGAAGCCTGTAGTGCCTTTTATCAAGGCAACCCAGGACAGAATCGTGCTCGAAATCCAAAGAGGCTGTATAAGAGGCTGCCGTTTCTGTCAGGCAGGTATGATTTACAGACCTAACAGGGAGAAGAGCGTTGCCCGTCTCAAGGAACTTGCAGAGCAGATGATTGCATCTACAGGACATGATGAAATTTCTTTAAGCTCTCTCAGTTCATCAGACTACTCCGAGCTTGAGGAGCTGATTAACTACCTGATAGACGAGTGTGGCAGGAAGAAAATAAATATTTCCCTGCCATCCTTGAGAATAGATGCCTTTTCTCTGGATATCATGCAGAAGGTACAGGACATCAAAAAGAGCAGCTTAACCTTTGCTCCTGAGGCTGGAACCCAGAGACTTAGAAATGTCATCAACAAGGGACTTACGGTTGACAATATCATGAATGGCTCAAAGCAGGCCTTTGAAGGTGGCTGGAACAAGGTCAAATTCTATTTCATGCTGGGTCTGCCTACTGAGACAGAGGAGGACATGAGGGGAATACCTGAGCTTGCAAATGATGTTGCCATGCTCTATTACGACACTGTTCCAAAGGAAAACCGCAAGGGCAAATGTCAGATTACCATAAGTACATCCTTCTTTGTACCAAAGCCATTTACCCCATTCCAGTGGGCACGCATGTATCCACCGGGAGAGTATCTGAGAAGGGCAAAGATTGTAAACGACCATGTAAAGGAAATGCACAACCACAAGAGCATCCGTTACAACTGGCACGAGGCAGATGTGACAGTGCTTGAGGGCGTACTGGCAAGAGGCGACAGACGTCTCTGCGATACTATACTATATGTATACGAGCACGGCGGATACTTTGACGCATGGAATGAGTACTTTGACTACGACAGATGGCTTGAGGCATTTGCCGCAACAGGCATCGACCCTGATTTCTATACAATGAGGGAGCGTGACCTGGACGAGACTCTTCCATGGGATTTTATAGATGTAGGAGTAACAAAAGAATTCTTAAAGAGAGAATGGAAAACCGCTCTTGGCGAGACAGTTACACCAAACTGCAGGATGAGGTGTTCTGCATGTGGAGCAAAACAGTTTGGAGGAGGTGTCTGCTATGAAGATAAGAATTAAATTTGCCAAATGGGGCTGTATGAAATTTATCGGTCATCTGGATATGATGAGATATTTCCAGAAGGCAAACCGACGTGCAAACGTAGACATATGCTACTCAGAGGGCTTTTCACCTCACCAGATTATGTCCTTTGCAGCACCGCTTGGTGTGGGAATCACAAGTGATGGCGAGTATTTTGATATAGAGGTTAACTCTACAAGGTCTACAAAGGAAGCCATTAAAGCTTTTAACGAGCAGATGGCAGATGGTGTCAAGGTGACAGGCTATGTCCGTCTGCCAGATGATGCCAAAACAGCTATGTCAATCGTTGCTGCCGCAGATTATACCTTATCCTATAAGGAGGGCTATGACTGCCCACACACTGCCGCAGAGTGGACTTCAATTATAGATGAGCAGTTTAAAAATCAAGAAAGCTTTACCGTGATAAAGAAAACCAAAAAGAATGAGCGGGAAGTAGACTTAAAGCCATTAGTTTATAAATTTAATGTAAATGAGGTTGATGGAAAACCTGAGTTTTTCATGCAGGTGTCTACAGGAAGCAATGACAATATAAAGCCTGAGTTTGTATTGGAGTCAATCTACAACAAAATTGGTGAGGAATACAATCCAAATGCAATACAGATTCACCGCAATGAGGTTTACTCAAGGAATGAAGAGACAGGAGAGCTGATTTCACTTCTTGCCATGGGAGAGGAGATTGAATAATGAACAGATTAGTTCTTTCGAGATATGAGAAAAACAATCATTCATTTATTTCATATATTCTTCTGGACGAGAACAGAAAATTTGTAGATTTCCAGCTCTTTGACGAGGATAATGTCTCTCTGGTTAATAATATATATGTGGCAAGAGTAGACAGGCTTGTCCCTGGCATAAATGCAGCCTTTGTGACTATAGCCAATAAGCAGAGCTGTTACTTGTCACTCGAGGATGCAAAATCAGTCATCTACACCAATAAGCACTCAAACAAAGAAACTCTGTGCTGTGGAGACGAAATACTGGTGCAGGTGGTAAAGGATGCAATAAAGACCAAGGAGCCGGTTGTCACCACAAAGCTCTCCATATATGGAAACTACTGCGTGGTGACAACAGATGATACCTCAATAGGGGTGTCAAAAAAGATACCAAAGGATACGGCACTTGGAATAAGAGACTGTATAGCCCCTTTTGTTGCTGACCATGAGCAGGACAGGTATGGTGTAATAATCAGGACAAATGCCAGGTCTGTGTCACAGGAAGTGCTTTGCAGTGACTTAGAAGCAACGATTTCTTTGTATAAGAATATTATTAAAAAGGCTGAGCATGCTGTACTTTATACAAAGCTGCTTGAGAACACCAAGGATTATCTGCTTAAGCTGTATCATCTGGATTTTTCTACTATAGATGAAGTGCTGACTGACCAGGACGATATATATGATGAGCTTGTGGCAGAATTTACCCCGAGGAAGCTCATAAGCGATAATGCGTGTATGAATATAGCAGATAAAATCCACCGATATGACGATTCAGCCATATCCTTAAACCTATTATATAAGCTCTCATCCCAGATAAATGAATTGTGTACCTCACTGGTATGGCTTAATTCCGGGGCAAATATAATTATAGAGCAGCTTGAGACCTTATCTGTGATAGATGTAAACAGCGGCAAATGCCCTGCAAAAAAGGACACAGATATATTAAAAATCAACAAGGAAGCCGCCACAGAAGCAGCGAGACAGCTGCGCCTTAGAAATATATCCGGCATGATAATCATTGATTTTATAAACATGAAGTCAAAGGCAGACGAGACAGAGCTGGTAAATCATCTGAAGGAAGCGCTGAAAAAAGACAGCATAACCTGCAGCTTTATAGATATAACAAAGCTTGGACTTGTTGAGATAACAAGGAAAAAGGAGCATAAATCCTTAAAAGAAACAATTTTATGATTTTTTACAAATAATTTGTCAAATCCTATTGACAAATGGATATTCATAGGCTAGTATATGTGAGTATGCCGCACAGTGAGGTAGAAGTCTGTCGATATGACAGCGCCGTAACTGGCGAGTAATGATAAATAGGAGGTGCCATATGTACGCAATTATAGCAACAGGTGGTAAACAGTACAAAGTTTCTGAAGGCGATATCATTACCATTGAAAAGCTTGGCGTTGAAGCTGGTGAGAAAGTAACTTTCGATCAGGTTTTAGTAGTAGGTGGAGATGACCTTAAGGTTGGAGATCCTACAGTTAACGGTGCAAGCGTTGAAGCTTCTGTAGTTAAAGAAGGCAGAGGTAAGAAAGTAATCGTTTACAAGTACAAGAGAAAAACTGGTTATCACAAAAAGAACGGCCACAGACAGGCGTTCACACAGGTTAAAATCGAGAAGATTAATGCCTAATGATAACTATTACATTTTTTCAGAATCGTGAGGGTAAGCAATTAGGTTTTTCAAGCCTTGGACATGCTGGATATGCAGACGCAGGACTTGATATTGTTTGTGCAGGAGTTTCTGCTCTCGTAATAAACACAATCAATTCTATTGATGAATTGACATCAGCAGAGTTTGATTTGGAGACAGAACAGGAGACAGGAGAAATCCGTTTCAGCCTACATAAGCCTGCATCAGATGGTGTGGATTTATTGATACAATCACTGATTTTGGGATTAAGAGGAATTCAAAAAGACTATGGAGACGAATATCTCGTCTTAGATTTTAAGGAGGTGTAAGACATGTTAAATATGAACCTTCAGTTTTTTGCTCATAAAAAGGGAGTTGGTTCTACAAAGAACGGACGTGACTCAGAGTCTAAGAGATTAGGTGCTAAGAGAGCAGACGGACAGTTCGTAAAAGCTGGTAACATCCTTTACAGACAGCGTGGTACAAAGATTCATCCAGGTACAAACGTTGGTATTGGTGGAGATGATACATTATACGCATTAGTTGATGGTGTATTAAGATTTGAGAGATCAGGAAGAGATAAAAAGCAGGCTTCCGTATATCCAGTAGTTAACGAATAAGATTTGTTGAAACCCCGACTTTATTAAGCCGGGGTTTTTGTTGCTATGCATACACAGAAGCTGCAAATAGCAGGTTCGGTTTATCATTCATGAGGTGATACTAAATGTTCGCAGATCGTGCAAGAATCATTATTAAATCAGGAAAAGGTGGAGACGGACACGTTTCCTTCAGAAGAGAAAAATATGTGCCAGATGGCGGTCCAGACGGTGGCGATGGAGGAAAGGGCGGAGACGTTATCTTCCAGGTAGACGAAGGACTGAACACATTAACAGATTATAGACATAGAAGAAAATTTGCAGCCCAGGCAGGCCAGGAGGGTGGCAAGAAGAATTGTCACGGAAAAAATGGTGAGGACTTAATCCTTAAGGTCCCAGAAGGAACTGTAATAAAGGATGCAGAATCAGGCAAGGTTATCGCAGATATGTCTGGTGATAACAAGCGCATGATAGTCTTAAAGGGCGGACGTGGTGGATTAGGTAACCAGCATTTTGCCACATCAACCATGCAGGCACCAAAATACGCCCAGCCGGGTCAGGATGCAATTGAGATAGAAGTACAGTTAGAGCTTAAGGTGATTGCCGATGTAGGACTTGTAGGCTTTCCAAATGTAGGAAAATCCACATTCCTTTCCCATGTAACAAACGCACAGCCAAAGATTGCCAATTACCATTTCACGACATTACAGCCAAATCTGGGTGTTGTAGATATGGAGGATGGCTTTGGATTTGTAATCGCTGATATACCGGGACTTATCGAGGGAGCATCTGAGGGTGTCGGCTTAGGACATGAGTTTTTACGCCATATAGAGCGTACTAAGGTCATGGTACACATAGTAGATGCCGCAGGAACAGAGGGAAGAGACCCAATCGCAGATATCAAGGCAATCAATAAAGAGTTAGAGGCATATAACCCAGAGCTTTTAAAAAAGCCACAGGTTATTGCAGCCAACAAGATAGATGCAATCTACGGTGACGAGAATGAGATAATTGCAGGACTCAAGGCTGAGTTTGAGAGGGACGGAATCAAGGTATTCCCTATCTCAGCAGTCAGCGGTCAGGGCGTAAGGGAATTACTCTATGAAGTAAAAAATCTTCTTGCAAAATGCCCTAAGGAAGTCACTGTATACGAACAGGAATTTGACCCTGCACTCCAGTTCTTTAAGGACGAACCTTATACTATTGAGAGGGCAGATGATGCTGCCTTTGTAGTTGAAGGACCAAAGATTGACAAGATGCTGGGTTACACAAATATTGAGTCAGAGAAGGGCTTCCTCTTCTTCCAGAAATTCATGAAGGAGCAGGGAATACTTAAAGAGTTAGAGGCAAGAGGCATACAGGATGGCGATACAGTCAGAATGTATGGTCATGAGTTTGATTACTATAAGTAAAGGTTGATAAGGAGAAGTATATGAATCTTACAAGCAAACAGAGAGCATATTTAAGCAGCTTAGCAAATACAATTGACCCAATCTTCCAGATTGGCAAGGCATCACTCACACCAGAAATCATTTCTGCCTTAGATGATGCAATCGAGAAGAGGGAGCTGATTAAGGTAGCTGTCTTAAAGAACTGTATCGATGACCCAAAGGAGATTGCAGCTGTAATCGGAGAGAGAACCCACTCAACAGTTGTAAAGGTAATCGGAAAGAAAATGATTTTTTACCGTGAAGCAAAGAAAAATCCAAAGATAAAGCTTCCACAGTAAGCACAGGCAATGAGAATCGGAATATTAGGAGGGTCCTTTGATCCGATACACAATGGTCATATAAATATGGCTGTCTGTGCATATAGGGAGTACAATCTGGACAAGGTTATACTCATGCCAGCCGCTCATTCACCAAATAAGGACGAGAGCACAATGACTTCCTTTGAGGACAGATATGAGATGTGCCGCCTTGCAGCGGAGGGCTGCGATTATATCGAAGTATCAGATTTTGAGAATACCTTTGCAGAGCGCAGCTATACCTACAGAACGCTCACAAGGTATAAGGAGCTGCACCCGGAGGATGATTTGTATTTCATCATGGGCGGAGACTCACTGGATTATTTTGACAAATGGTACCATCCGGAGATTATAGCTTCAAAGTGTACGATTCTGGTGATTGTGCGTGAGAGTTTTGAAAGAAAGCAGATGGAAGATAAAATCACAGCCATAGGCAAATTATTCCCATGTGATATCAGATTGTGCAGCTGCCCAAAATATGACGCTGCATCCTCTGAAATCAGAAGCATAATCCAGGAGAAGTCCATAGCTTCATCAGAGCTAGATACTTTACTTAATGCGAATGTAAGGAAATATATTTCGGATAATAATTTATACTAAAATCATACTAATCGAGGCAGAGCAGAAGTTAAAATGGAAGTAGCAGAGATTCGTAAAAAACTAAAAAAGGCTTTGGATAAGGACAGATATGAGCATACAAAGGGTGTCATGTATACAGCTGGCTGTATGGCTATGGCTTATGGCTATGACATGGATAAAGCCATGCTGGCAGGGCTCTTGCATGACTGTGCCAAGTGTATACCTAATACAGAAAAGCTTGACTTATGCGAGGAGCACCACGTCCTTGTAAGCACAGTGGAGCATGACAATCCGGGACTTTTACATGCAAAGCTTGGAGCTGTACTTGCAGAGGAAATCTACAAGGTCACAGACCCTGATATCCTCCATGCCATCAAGGTACACACCACAGGCGAAGCCAATATGAGTCTGCTTGACAAAATCATATTTGTGGCAGACTACATCGAGCCAAAGCGCTGTGAAGCACCGAGGCTTGAAGAGATACGTCAGCTTGCATTTCACGATTTAGACAGATGTGTAGCTGAGATATTATATGATACGCTGCACTTTTTGAACAGCAAAAAGGGAGCAATCGACCCAACCACTCAATTAACCTATGAATACTATAAACAGTTCAGAGAGGAGATATAACATGGCAACATTGGATTTAGTAAAAAAGGTAGCACATGCTTTAGAGGATAAGAAGGCTGAGGACATCACAGTAATCGACATCACAGAGGTATCGACAATAGCAGATTACTTCATCATTGCAACAGGAGCTAACCCAAACCAGCTTGCAGCTATGCAGGATATCGTGGATGAAACAATGTACAAAAATGGTGTTCACTCAAAGCAGGTAGAGGGAAATTCCAACTCTACATGGATACTGATGGATTATCAGGATATCATCGTTCATCTTTTCTCTTCTGAGGATCGTTTGTTCTATGATTTGGAGAGAATCTGGAGAGATGGTAAGGTTATTGATATTAATGAGTAATTTTGCAGTTTTAATATAGTTTAACTTGAAAATTAAAACCGTTTTTAAGGGTTATGTGTTTTTATAATAAAAAAACAGAGGTTTGAAGCAGGAAAAGGATAGTTTACTGGATGGCAGTGGCTGTCCTTTTTTGTTAGATTAAGAGAAGAGTAGAAACTGATATTATCTTTTGGTATAATATTATAGGATATGCGTTTTATTAAAGAGCATACAGAGATAGGAGGGTCACATGCGCTATGACAGAAAGCCGTGATGAACTTAACATAGACCAACTCAATGCCAAAGAAGAAAAACGGGAAAAGCTCACTTCCTGGTACCTTTCCCTGCCCGGAATACCTGCAAAGGAGAAGGCTTTTATCACAAAATCTCTCAGATACAATGTCTGGAAAAGCCTCCTGCGGGTTATTATCGTGCTTTTTCTTGTTCCGTGCATGTGGGCGTTTATTATATCACAGTATGACCCATTTGAAAGCATAACAGGATATAAACTGACAACGGCAAAAGCTGTCACCGCAGTTGTGCAGGAGGATGGCATGAGTGTGTCAGTGAAAAATCCCAACAAGGGAGAGCATGTCATCTATACTCTGGCGGAGTTAAATATCGACCCTACGGGCTATAAATACAGGGATAGATTTACAACCTACTGGATGAAAGAGACTGGTGACAGTAATTCATATAGGCTTGTGGCGACCTTGTCTGAGGCGGAAGCGACTCATGTAGAAAGAAGCTGGGATGCTTTTTTATTCATAAGTCTGTTTGCAATTTATACCATAACACTTATTGTATTTTTCGTGAAAAGGCGAATCTATGTAGGCTGGTATAATAAATTCTATGACAGGGTGGAGAAATTCTGTTCCGAAAATTATATCTATCAGCTCTATCCTGAGTGTGACACAGTAGATGCCTTTATATCTTACGGAAATGATTATCCTGAGCAGCTTGTGAGGACATTTGCAGATACACAGCTTACAACTGGTGAGCGCAAAGAGAAGTTGCACCGCCTTTTTATCACAGTTGGAATCAGCGCAGCGTGTATGGCAATAATTATTGCATTTATCATATTAGGTGCCTCTGTTAAGTCTGCAGCTAAAAGCAGGCAGGACGAGGAGAGAACAACTCAGGTGCTTACCCAGATACAGGCTGTTATAGATGGAAGCGAGGAACCACTTGGCACAGAGTCAGACTACTATAATTACGCAGATATGCTGGACAGGGCAAGGAAGTCCTTTCCAGATGAGGATGTATACTACAAATTGATAACCACCGAAGACTATGTGGCGATTGTAATCACAACAGAGAAAAAGACAAATGTCTATTTTGACAGATATGTGCCGGTGCATGGGAAGGTAGGAGATGAAGGAGTCATATATAAGCTTGATGTGTCTATGGTTTCAAATACTGTGCAGCCGGATGATGTGTTGAATAATTATACTGGGGTTTTGGAGAGGTAAATTTACAAAGGAAAGCCGAAGGAGGGAAAGGATAGCGTATTTGAATTAAATATGTTGGTCTGTTATAATATAAAGGTTAATTATAAATCTATAATTAGTGCATAATAGCTCGATTACAATGCTATGCAATGT
>CAVFAM010000201.1:2018-3078 GCA_963620375.1 Bacteroidaceae bacterium | reverse complement strand
AGCATTTTCCTTGTATCCTGGTGGATAAGAAGAAATCTCGCCAAGCTCAAGATGGTATCTGTGGTATGGTGGCTGGAGGAGCACAATACCATATTTTGTATCCAGATATTTCTCAACAGATTCCATTGCCTTTAAGCAATAGCCCTCTTTGAGTCCAATCTCTGCGATTGTACAAAAGCCCTGTGGCTCTATGAAGATTTTGCCATCCTCACATTCCTTAGAGCCAATCTTGTGCTTGTAGTGGTCGTAAGCCCTTAAGTACCATTCGCCATCCCAGCCTGCATCCATAACTGTCTTTTCCATTGCAGCTACGTCTGCCATTACCTGGTCAGCTTCATCCTTCAGTCCCCTGTGTCTGCATATTGCAGCATATTCCTTGCCGTATTTTACATACATGCCGGCTATAAATACTGATTCTGCGTTAGGACCCTCTGATGGTCCAAAGGTCTGGAAGGACTCACCCGGCTCCTTTGAGAAACAGTTCAGGTTCAGACAGTCATTCCAGTCAGCACGTCCAATCTGTGGCAGTCCGTGTGGTCCCAGATGGTTGGTAATATAATTAAATGAACGTCTCAGATGCTCCATAAAGTCTGTGGCAACAGACATATCATTGTCATATGGGGTCAGCTCATCCAGAATGCTGTAATCACCAGTTTCCCTGATGTAAGCTGAGGTTCCTGCAATAAGCCATAATGGGTCATCGTTGAAACCGCTTCCTATATCAGCGTTTCCACGCTTGGTGAGTGGCTGGTACTGATGGTAAGCTGAGCCGTCCTCAAACTGTGTGGAAGCTATATCCAGTATTCTCTGTCTTGCCCTGTCTGGGATAAGGTGTACAAAGCCCAGTAAATCCTGGCAGGAATCCCTGAAGCCCATTCCACGTCCTATTCCTGACTCGAAGTATGAGGCAGAACGGCTCATGTTAAATGTGACCATACACTGATACTGGTTCCAGATGTTTACCATTCTGTCCAGCTTCTCCTCTGACGACTTAACAGTATAGTGGGACAGAAGGTCTGTCCAGTATTCCTTTAATTTTGCCAGTGCTGCATCTGCTTTT
>CAVFAM010000201.1:0-1978 GCA_963620375.1 Bacteroidaceae bacterium | reverse complement strand
GACTTTAATTTTGCCAGAGCCTCATCTGCTTTTTCGGCAGTGTCATATTTGGCTAGTAATCTGTCAGCAGGAGCACGGTTTATGATTCCGTCCTCTGCCCTGCCTATCCATTTTTCCTCAACCGGGTTCTCAACGTATGCCAGTACAAAGACATAGGTTTTTGACTCTCCGGCAGCAAGCTCAAGTTTGATATGATGGGAGCCGACTGGTGCCCATCCGCTTGCAACAGAGTTTTTAGACCTGCCGGTGGCTACAACCTCAGGCTTTGAATTTTCACCATATGCTCCAAGGAAGGAATCCCTGTCTGTATCAAAGCCGTCAACAGGACTGTTTACTGCATATACAGCATAGTGATTTCTTCTCTCACGGTATTCTGTCTTGTGGTAGAGCTGTGAGCCATCCCCGTGGATTTCCACCTCTCCTGTAGAGAAGTTACGCTGGAAGTTTGTCATGTCATCCATGGCATTCCAGAGACAGAACTCTACATATGAGAAGATATCGAGATTTTTCTGCTCATTTGAATTATTAGTAATAGTAAGCTTATTGATTTCACAGCTGTCACCAATAGGAACAAAATCTGTCAGTGTGGCGCTCACTCCGTTTTTTTCTCCCTTAAATATAGAGTAGCCCATGCCGTGATGACACTCGTATGAATCAAGCTCTGTTTTGGAAGGCATCCAGCCCGGATTCCAGATTGTGTCATTATCCTTAATATAATAGTAGTGACCGTTGCTGTCGTATGGTACGTTATTGTATCTGTACCTGGTCAGGCGTAAAAGCTTTGCATCTTTATAGAAGCTGTAGCCGCCGCATGTGTTTGAAACAAGAGAGAAGAAATCTTCACAGCCCAGATAGTTAATCCATGGTAATGGAGTCTTTGGTGTTGTGATGACATACTCTCTGTTTGCGTCATCAAAATATCCAAATTTCATAATATAATCTCCTTAATAACGTAAACGTTTAAGTTGCTTTATACTTGAAGTATATAGCCATAAAATGCAAAAAGCAAGCATAAAGATATATAAAAGACGCAGTTTGGAGATAATGTACAAAAAGAAATACAATAATTGGAGAAAATCACGAGACATAGGCATACAACGAAATAATAAATAGTACTTATTTACGTGAAAACGTTAAGTTGTTGTTTAAAAGTGACAAGTGAAACAGTAAATTATCAGATAATATTCACAAAAAATACAAAAACAGTTGCAAAATCCTTGCAAAGGGGGTAGTATGAAGTTACGAAAACGATTAAGTATTTCGCAAGGCACAAAGAGGAAATGTATATGGTTTCGATAAAAGATATAGCAAAGGCATGTGGAGTTTCCGCAGCAACAGTAAGCAAGGCACTACATGACCAGAAGGATGTAGGCGAAGAAACTAAGGAAAGAGTCAGACAGACAGCAAAGGAGCTTGGATATTTTCCAAACGCAGCAGCCAGAGCACTTAAGACAAACCGTTCCAAGAATATAGGAGTCCTTTATTCAGAGGAAGCGGGGATGGATTTAACACATGAGTATTTCGCAGGAGTGTTAAACGGAGTCAAGGCACAGGCTGAGGAGCTGGGATATGATATAACCTTCATTAACAATAAGAGAAGAGATAAGATGTCATATTTAGAGCATTGCCTGTATAGAAATTTCGATGGTGTCATAATCGTCTGTGCAGACTTTAATGATGAGAGAGTAATCGAGCTTATGAACAGTGAGCTTCCGGTAGTCACAATCGACCATGTATATCACAACTGTACAGCAGTCAGTTCAGACAATGTACAGGGCATGACAGATTTGATGAATTACATAATAAGTAATGGACATGAAAAAATAGCATTCATCCATGGCCAGGATAATTCATCAACAGTCACAAGGGAAAGGCTTACAGCTTATTATAAGGCTCTCGAAGACCACGGGATTAAATTTAATGAGCAGTATATAAAAGAAGCAGAGTATTTACAGGTTGAGGGCGCAAGTAAGGGAAC
>CAVFAM010000200.1:0-4962 GCA_963620375.1 Bacteroidaceae bacterium | reverse complement strand
GCTCATTAAACGCATCAGCCAAGCCTTCAATTAAATTATTTCTATCCATTTTATCACCCTGCCTACGAAGCATTTTAACATATATTTCTGTATTTTCCAAGTACCAACAGAAACAAGAAAAGGGTAACATACCTTTAATATGTTACCCTAGATATTATACATTGCGCACAATTTACTATATTCGCTGTTAATTTCCTGCACAGTCTCATTGTCTCCATCCAGATTATCAGGATGATATATCTTTATCAAATCCTTATATCTCTTCTTGATGGATTGCTTGCTGGCGACACCTGAGAAGAACATCTCACCTCTCACAACATTGTCAGTGCCAGCCGAATATGTGCTTTCGCTTTCATTTTCATATTGGCTCACCCTGTCGTAAAAAGCCTTCTGCCTCTCAATATGTTCTTTTTCTGAAGCTAATTTAACCAATTCCTCTTCGAGAATTTTAACCTTCATATCAAATAAACGCTTTTGTTGTTCAAGGCGTCTGTCCTCAATTGCGACCTTCCTTGAAAATTCCTGTCGTTCTCTTTCTAGCTGGCGTCTCTGTTTGTCTAATTCTCTGCGTTCCTCATTTAACGTCATAGAATAACACCCCATAAACCGTTGTACTTTCATCAACTTGTGCCATTTACGTTTACATAATACAACATTTAGTAGTGTAATTCTATAGGAAATTTAGTCTATAAATCCTCAAATGTATCCTTTAATTTATCCATAAAGCCCTTTTTGCTCTTGCCAGAGGTGCTTGCGCCGCCCTCCTTTGTGAGAGAGCCTCCCGATAATTCATCAAACTTCTGTAAGGCTTCTTTGGCTTCCTTTGAGAGTCCTGTAGGAGTCTGCACGATAAGTGTTACATAGTGGTCTCCTCGTACATCCTTATTTCTGAGGGATGGAACACCCTTGCCCTTTAATCTGATACGTGTGCCTGTCTGGGTACCTGGAGCAACTGTGTAGATAATATCTCCATCAACAGTCTTTATTCTGACATCACCGCCTAAGGCTGCAATACCAAAGGAGATAGATGCGTTGGAGAAAATATTCATATCCTGTCTCTCAAAGTTTGTGTTTCTGGATACCATAACCTCAACAAGCAGGTCTCCTCTTGGTCCTCCATTGCGTCCTGGTTCTCCAAAATCTCTTACTCTTACACACTGACCATTATCAATTCCGGCTGGAATCTCAACAGTCTTTTTGATTTTCTTTGCTATATATCCTGTACCACGGCAGCTTGAGCATTTCTCCTTAATAACCTGACCTGTACCCTGACACTCTGGGCAGGTCTGGACATTCTGCATCATTCCAAACAATGACTGCTGTGAAAATACAATCTTTCCTTTACCGCCACACTTTGAGCAGGTTTCCTTTGATGTACCTGGCTTTGCGCCTGTTCCTGAGCATGTGCTGCAGGTATCTTTGTAAGTAAATTCAATATCCTTGGTACAGCCGAATACAGCCTCTTCAAAGCTTATACGAATAGACAGTCTTACATTTGCACCCTTCTGCGGTCCATTACTGTTTGACCTTCTTGAGCCACCGAAAATATCTCCAAAGATGTCTCCGAAAATATCTCCCATATCCATGCCAGAGAAGTCAAAGCCACCGCCGCCTGCACTTCCATCAAAGGCAGCATGGCCAAACTGGTCATATTGTCTTCTCTTATCAGGATCACTAAGAACTGCATATGCCTCCTGTGCCTCTTTGAATTTCTCTTCGCATTCCTTATCACCTGGATGAGCGTCTGGGTGATATTTCTTTGCCTGCTGTCTGAAGGCTTTCTTTATATCAGCTTCACTGGCACCCTTTGGTACACCAAGCACTTCATAATAATCTCTTTTTTCTGCCATAACGTTTTCCTTTACATACGAAGCGCAAGGCTAGTCTCCCAGCCTTGCGAATCATTAATTATAATCAATTAAACCTCTTTAAAATCTGCATCGATTACATCATCATCTGCTGACTGGGCTGTTCCAGCATCCTGTCCAGCACCTGTGAATCCACTCATGTCTGGACCTGCTCCTGCTGCTCCCTGAGCTGCCTGAGCCTGCTCATACATCTTTGCAAATACCTTCTGGGCACTTGTTGTAAGCTTCTCCTGAGCTGCCTTTAAGTCTGCAACATCTGAATCTGTAAGGGAATCAGCTTCTGGATGAGCATCAAGGATTGCCTTTACTGCTGCGATGTCAGCCTCAACCTCAGCCTTATCGTTTGCATCAATCTGCTCTCCAACCTGCTTCAATGCATCCTCTGTCTGGAATACAAAGCTCTCTGCATCATTTCTTGCATCGATTGCTTCTTTTCTCTTCTTATCCTGAGCCTCGTACTCAGCAGCTTCCTTAACTGCCTTATCGATTTCATCATCGCTCATAGATGTACCAGAAGTAATTGTAATGTGCTGTTCCTTACCTGTTCCGAGGTCTTTTGCAGATACATTTACGATACCGTTTGCGTCGATATCAAATGTAACCTCAATCTGTGGTACTCCACGACGTGCTGGTGGGATTCCATCAAGTCTGAACTGTCCAAGTGACTTGTTGTCACGGGCAAACTGTCTCTCACCCTGTACTACGTTGATATCAACGGCTGTCTGGTTATCTGCTGCTGTTGAGAAGATCTGGCTCTTCTTTGTAGGAATAGTTGTATTTCTCTCAATAAGTCTTGTAGCTATACCACCCATTGTCTCGATAGAAAGTGAAAGTGGAGTTACATCAAGAAGAAGGATTTCTCCTGCTCCCTCATCTCCGTTGAGCTTTCCACCCTGGATAGAAGCACCGATTGCTACGCACTCATCTGGGTTAAGTGACTTAGATGGCTCCTTGCCTGTAAGCTGTTTAACCTTATCCTGTACTGCTGGGATACGAGTAGAACCACCAACAAGAAGTACCTGACCAAGGTCTGCATTTGTGATTCCTGCATCTCTCATGGCATTCTGTACTGGAACTGCTGTTCTGTCTACTAAGTCCTTTGTAAGGGCATCAAACTGTGCTCTTGAAAGGTTCATATCAAAGTGCTTTGGTCCCTCAGCTGTAGCTGTGATGAATGGGAGGTTAATGTTTGTAGTTGTTGCAGATGAAAGCTCTTTCTTTGCCTTTTCAGCTGCTTCCTTAAGTCTCTGAAGAGCCATCTTGTCTGTTGAAAGGTCAACACCCTCAGCCTTCTTGAACTCATCAATCATCCACTGTGTAATCTTGTTATCAAAGTCATCTCCACCAAGATGTGTATCACCGTTTGTAGATAATACCTCGATTACTCCATCACCAATCTCAATGATAGATACATCAAATGTACCACCACCAAGGTCATATACCATAATCTTCTGCTCGTGCTCATTATCAAGACCATAAGCAAGTGCTGCTGCTGTTGGCTCGTTGATAATTCTCTTTACATCAAGACCAGCAATCTTACCAGCATCCTTTGTTGCCTGACGCTGTGAGTCGTTGAAGTATGCAGGAACTGTGATAACAGCCTCTGTAACCTTCTCTCCTAAGTAGCTCTCTGCATCTGCTTTAAGCTTCTGGAGTACCATTGCTGAAATCTGCTGTGGGCTGTACTGCTTGTCATCAATAGCTACCTTGTAGTCCTCACCCATATGTCTCTTAATAGAAGCGATTGTCTTCTCTGCATTTGTAACTGCCTGACGTTTTGCTGGCTCACCAACAAGTCTCTCTCCACTCTTTGTAAATGCTACTACAGATGGAGTTGTTCTTGCTCCTTCCTGGTTAGCTATAACTGTAGGCTGTCCACCTTCCATAACAGCTACACAGCTGTTAGTTGTTCCTAAATCGATACCAATGATTTTTCCCATTTTTGTTTCCTCCTGATTTATTTAAAATTCATTATTAACTGATTTATTTACTGTACTACAGATACCATGCTGTGGCGGACCACTGTATCCTTGTACATGTAACCTTTTTGAAGTTCCTGTGCAATTGTTCCACTCTCAAGCTCTTCGCTCTCAACCTGCATTACTGCATTGTGGAAGTCTGGATTAAATTCCTCTCCTGCACACTCTATTGCCTTTACACCAGCTGCTTCAAGCTCTGTCATAAGCTGCTTGTATACCATCTGCATACCGCTTACGAAAGGGTCATCCTGATTATCCTCAGGTACTGATGCAAGTCCTCTCTCGAAATTGTCAATGACTGGAAGAATCTTCTCAACGATTGTCTTGGCTCCCATATCGAACATCTGTGTTTTCTCTTTATCTGTACGCTTACGGAAGTTCTCAAACTCTGCCATCTGACGCTTCAATCTGTCTGTCAGATTTTCAATCTCTTCATCCTTCTTGTCTTTCTTCTTTTTCTTTTTGAAGAGACCATCTTTCTTATCATCTGAGTCTTTATCTTCTGTCTCTGCTGAAGCATCGTCCTCCGATGTTTCATCTGCTGCCTTATCCTCTGACGCTTCCTCAGATACATTCTCTGTCTCTACAGTCCCTGCGTCCTCTGCCAGCTCTTCGTTTTCTAATTCTTCATCCATGACATCCTTATTATCCTTGTCTGCCATTAGTTACCACCTTTCTAAGAATCATCATCTGACTTTTTGTAAATTCCATCAAGCTGTGATTTTAAAGTCTTTAGATTATTCATTACTTTTTCGTAATCCATTCGCTTAGGTCCGATAATTCCTATCGTTCCCTTCACTCCCTCTCCCAAATCATAGACTGCTGTGACAACACTGCAATCCTTCATTGTTTGAACCGGAGCTTCATTTCCTATATAAACCTGAATTCCTGTCTCATTTTCATTGTCTGAGAGGGACTCAGTCACAAGGCTTTGTAATTCCTCTTTCTCCTCAAAGGTAGAAAGAAGTGATGATACGCTGTCCGAATCGGATAGCTCAGGGTACTTCAAAATATTTGTTGCACCACTTGTATATATCTGTAAGTCCTCTGTTTCCGAGATTGTCTGTACCAGTGTGTCAAGCACCTCGCTTACAATCTTTGAATGGATGCCTGCC
>CAVFAM010000199.1:0-5066 GCA_963620375.1 Bacteroidaceae bacterium | reverse complement strand
ATGACAGACCTTATCCGCCACCTCAATGCTGCGCTTTACCGCCTCAAGACCGCCCCCGATCTTCTTGTAGCCGTCCTCATTGAAATATTTCAAATCTATATTCATCGCATCAATATACGCCAGCAGCCTCTTCAAAGGTTCTTCATTTATATAACCGTTAGTCACCATCACATTTATCAGACCATTTTCCTTAGAAAGCTTCGCCGTGTCAAGCATAAAATCATACATAGTCACAGGCTCGTTATACGTAAAAGCCAGACCGATATTTCCCTGAGACTTGTACGAGAGCGCCACATCAACAACCTCTTTAGGGTCAGTATCCATCATCTCAATTTCTTCCTGAGCAGCCATCGAAATATTGAAATTCTGACAATGAGGACACCTCATATTGCATCCGTTCGCACCGATAGACAGTATTTTACTTCCCGTATAAAAATTCCTGAGAGGCTTTTTTTCAATAGGGTCGAGACAAGCAGCCGTCAGCAATCCATAATTTACATTTACTATCTTGTCGCCAACATTACCTCTTACGCCGCAAAAACCCCTTTCGCCCTCATCAAGAGAACAATTCCACGGACAAATTGTGCATCTCACCTTACTCATTTATGTCTCACCACTTCAAATCTTTTTATTTCAAAACCAGAGGATTTAGGTATACCCGCTTTTTGAAGCGCAATAGCAACCTGCTGCTCAACCGTATTTATCCCCTCCAAATCAGGCAGCAGCAAACCTTCCGCGCAGCCCATTCCTACAATAATGCCGTATTTTTTAGGGTCTAACATCTCAACTGAGTTGACTTTTTCCGCCGCACCAATAACATCTACGCTTATTTCAATCTCATCAAGTTCATGCTCTTTAAGTGCATCAAATCTCGTATCGCCAAAGCCAGCCGCCAACGCATTATTTATTATCTCATCCGCTATACAGCTTTCAGCCGGCTTGATAGTTCCCATACAGCCCCTGAGCCTGCCATCTTTTTTGATTGAGACAAATACACCTGCACTGTTTTCCGTCATTTCAGAAGCAAGTTCGTCCGGTCGCTGCAACTTACACCTTTTCTTCAAAAATGATTCCAAAGACTTTCTTGCGAGCTTAACATATTCATCCTCAGCTTCCCTTATTCTCTCCAGCTCAGCATTTTTATCGTCAAGATACTGTTCGAGGAAATTCCTGTTATCATCTTCGCCCAGGATTTCAAATCGGCAAACAGCATATCCGACTCCAAGAGGGCCTTCATAAGATAAAAAGTCAGGTTTTACAGCAGTTCTGTCAAGTATTCCTGCCATTATTACAAAACCTCTCATCCCACATTCACCGGCAGCATCACAAAATTCTTCGTTAAAATCAAGAAAATCTCTGAAATCTCCATTTGCCATGTCCATAGTAACCCTGACGTCAAACTGCGGTCCCTCAGGCGCAAATTCATAAGGTCCATAGCTCATAAGCTTATGCGATAAGTCGCCGCTGGCAATAACAACCACGTTTTTTCCTGATTTTTCAACCGCATTTTTTATACACATGCCAAAAGCATAGTGCTCCTTCAAAGTCAGTCCCGAAATTCCGATTCTGCATATTTTGTAATCCTTCATGTATTTGTTCAGAAAATACAGAGGAACCATGGTGCCCTGATCCAAAGACTTGTCCTGCTCTCCGAGAGTTCCCGCCGAAACGTTCATTTTCTGAGATTCTTCCTCTATTTTCGATACAAGCTCAGTATCATATCGAGCCTGCATTGCAATATTTGGAAAGCCATAGTCGGCAAAATCACCGAAAGTTTTCTCACCCGGCGAAATATGAATATAGTCCGAATACATAATCGAATGCGGAGTGAGAACTATTATCGTTTCCGGATTCAGCTCAGCAATCTCCTTTGCGACCGCATTATACGAATCAATAGTCCTTTGTGCCTTTTTTTCTTCGCCCTGCCCTATTTCTGGAATAATAAAAGGCGGATGCGGCAATACATAAGTTCTTAATATCGGCATCTTGTTACCTCCTTCTTGTCATCTGATTTTAAAGGGCGGATACTAAATCCGCCCTCAGAATTACATTATAATGGTTGCAAATTTTATATAACAATCTCACCTTCGTAGATTTTTTCAGCATTTCCTGTCATATATACCGCCTCATCAGTATATCTTATAATCAGGCTTCCGCCTTTAACCCTTACAGTGATATCCGTATCTTTTTTGCAATATCCGTTTTCAACAGCCGCAACAGCCGCAGCGCAAGCTCCTGTTCCACAAGCCCAGGTCTCAGCAGAGCCTCTCTCCCAGACTCTCATCTTTGCCTCGCTTCTTGATAAAACTTCTACAAACTCGGTGTTTGTCCTCTTTGGAAATCTCTCATGATTTTCAAAATGAGGACCGTATTTTACTATATCAAAATTCATCACATCATCCACGAAAACTACTGCATGTGGATTGCCCATAGACACACATGTCATGTTCCATGTCTTTCCACAGACCTCTATCGGCTGGTCAACAACCCTGTCTGTGTCTGCAAGCATCGGAATCCTGTCAGGCTCTAAAACAGGCTCACCCATGTCAACCCTGACCTGCGCCACCCTGCCATTCTCCACATAAAGTGTAAGATATTTAATTCCTGCGCCAGACTCCACAGATATCTCTGTCTTGTCTGTAAGCTTGTGGTCATATACATACTTTGCAACGCATCTGATTCCGTTTCCACACATCTCTGCCTCAGAACCATCCGCATTATATATTCTCATTCTGAAATCCGCTACATCTGATGGTCCGATTGTGATAAGTCCATCTGAACCTATTCCGAAATGTCTGTCACTTACTGCAATCGATAATTCAGCCGGATTATCTATCTTTTCCTCAAATAAATTGACATACACATAATCATTTCCGCATCCATGCATTTTTGTAAATTTCATAATGTTCCTGCCTTTCATGTCAGTTTCTGCTGTTTATAATCTGCATATATGATACATTTCTCTCATATTATTTATATATTATACTCCGCACTAAATAATATATAAAGTTAAATTAGTGCTATAAATATTGCAAATTGTGCTGTATAATATGCTTATTACTTGCTTTTGTAATAATAAAACTGCTACAGCATGCGTACAATATCAATTAGTGAGGTAAATATGAGCAAATACGAAAAGCTGGGCTATCTTACCAGCCCTTTTAGAATATTTCATCTGAGCGACAGCAATCTGGGAGAGATCCCCTTCCACTATCACGATTTCCACAAGATTCTGATTCATCTGAGTGGTAATTGCAGCTACAGTATTGAGGGCAGAAGCTATGAGCTTATGCCAGATGACATAGTGCTGGTAAATGCAGGAGAGGTACACCGCCCTGTGCTGCACACCGCCAAAAACTCTTCCATATACGAGCGTATTATCATATATGTCTCAAAAGAATATCTTGCTGAAAAGTCAGATGAAGACTTTGACCTGGGTTTATGCTTTAAGCTGGCACAGGAAAAACAATCCCATGTCCTGCGCCTCCCTGCTTTTTCGACTACCCCCTTAGGGAAAGCCACAAGGGTATTAGATGAGAGCGAAAAGGGAAATGACTACGCAAAAAAGCTGCACCATGAACTCTCTTTCCTCGAATTCATGATACAGCTTAACAGAGCTACTTTAAATGAAAGAACTGAATACCTTCCTACCACCTCCAGCAATCAGAAAATGGTAGAAATCATAGATTACTTAAATCACAATTTAACTTCTGATATGTCAGTTGATACAATAGCCAGCCAGTTTTATATCAGCAGATATCATCTGATGCATTCCTTCAAGGAAGAAACAGGCTACTCAATCGGCAATTACATCACAACCAAGAGGCTGCTTCTGGCAAAATCTCTGATTGCCTCCGGTCAGTCCATCAATGATGCCTGCTTTAATTGTGGTTTTAAAAACTATTCTACATTTTCAAGAGCCTACAAGAAAGCCTTCGGGCACAGCCCCAGCCAGGGCAATTCTATCTCTCAGCAAGTACACTTATCAATTGTGGAATAAGCTGCTTCTTTCTTGATACTACGCCCTTTAATAGCAGACCATCCTCTGATTCTGCCTGATTAAATGCCTCCGCTGCCACATTTGCAGCCTCATCACCGTCATAAATCAGATAGGTAGATTCATTGAGGATGTCAGTTAACATGACATAAATCATGTTAAGGCTCTTATCCACACGCATTTTCTCAAGGCATGGAATTATTCTGGTCTCTACCTTTTCAAGCTCCTGCTTGCTCATCGCACTAATCTGCGATACTCCAAATGCGTAATTTCCAGAATAGAATATCTTAAAATCCTGATTTAATATTTCATCTTCGGTCTTGTTGGCAAAATTGCTGCCTGCCTCAAACATCTGCTGGGCAAACTCCTCCACATTGA
This sequence comes from Bacteroidaceae bacterium, assembly GCA_963620375.1. GTDB lineage: Bacteria > Bacillota > Clostridia > Lachnospirales > Lachnospiraceae > Roseburia. The sequence goes on along the minus strand of CAVFAM010000199.1, from coordinate 691 downwards.
TATCTGCAAGCTCAGCCAGCTTCTTTCCGACTTCCTTATCAATTGCAGTACATGTCGGTGAACGGAACATAAGTGTATCGGAAAGAATCGCCGCACACAAGAGTCCTGCAATCTGCTTAGGTATCTCGACATTTTTCTCCTGATACATCTGATAGATAATAGTCGCTGTACATCCCAGAGGCTGGTTTCTGAAGTATACAGGAGCCATTGTCTCAAGGCTTCCTATTCTGTGGTGGTCAATAATCTCTAAGATTTCAGCCTCATCTATATTTGCAACCGCCTGTGATTTCTCATTGTGGTCTACAAGTATAAGCTGCTTCTTTCTGGTGTTCATCAAATTTCTTCGTGAGAACATACCTACATAGTTCATATTTTCATCGACCACAGGGAAGTCTCTGTGTCTGATTTTTGCCACAATGTCTCTCACCTCATCCACGAAATCATCCTCGTTGAAGTGAATAATATCCGGTGCTTTTGTCATAAAGAATTTAATCGGCATACTCTGATTGATAAGCCTTGACACAGTAAAGGTATCATATGGAGTACTTATGATTACAATATCCCTTGCATTTGCAGCCTCTATTACCTCCTGGCTTATCTCATAGCCATTTGTGACAATCATACAGCTACAATTTGACTCAATACATTTGAGCTGGGATTCTTCCCTGTCCCCAATAATTACAAGGTCATC
>CAVFAM010000198.1:1246-5477 GCA_963620375.1 Bacteroidaceae bacterium | reverse complement strand
GGCGCAGAAAAAGCCACTTATTAAGGAGGATGTCAGAAAACGTCTGGCTAAAACTGGTGATACATCATTTGTCTTTGATGAGCTTGATGTAGTTATGGATGACAATATCTTTATGCCAAATGGAGCTATAAATGAGCTTAGGCGTAATGCCCTGGATGGCTTAAAGGAAAAGCTCTTAAGTCCATACATGAGAGAGGAAAGCCAGTGCTTAAGACCGGCACCTGCATCTGTGGCTTCATCCGCAGATTTACAAAATACCTACAGTGCCTCTGTTGAGAGCGAAGACCAGCTTAAGGAAGTGTGTAAGAGCAGGCTTATCTCAAGGATATATATAGACTGGAACAGGTACAGCCTTGATGCTTTTGACTCAGAGATAGCAGATGACATAAGACTTTGTACTTCAAATGGCAAGAAAATCTATATTATCCTGCCAGCAATCTGCAGGGATAAGACCTATAATTTTCTGTGCTCAAAGCAGGAGCTGTTAGAAGAAAGCCCTATATCTGGTTTTGTAGTAAAAAATTATGAGGAGCTTGGCTGGTGCCTTAACAATTTCCCGACCAGGGAGATTATCACAGACCATAACCTCTATACCTACAATGATTATGCTGTAAATGCCTATCATGAGCTTAATATAAGCTTAGATACCATGCCGCTGGAGTTAAATGGCAGGGAGATAGGTAGACGCTCAAATGCAGGTACAGAAATGATTGTATATGGCTATTATCCGCTTATGACCTCTGCCCAGTGCGTACACAAGAACTCATACAAGTGTGATAAGTGTAAGCAGGTAACTTATTTAAAGGACAGATACAATAAGCTCTTTCCTGTAAAGAATATGTGTAACGAGTGTTACAATGTGATTTACAATACCCTGCCTACAATGCTCTTAAATGACATTGCAAGGATAAGAGACAGCAAAATCCATAATCTGCGCCTTATGTTTACGGTAGAGGATGCTGCGCAGACCAGGGAGATTTTAGCATATTTTGAAAATCCTTCTCTTAAGAGAAGAGGGGAATTTACAAATGGACATTATAAAAGAGGAGTTGAATAAATGGTTCATTTATTAGTCCAGCTATCTAAATATATAAATATATTTCTGGTGCTTATATACACCTTTAATTGTTTTAGCATATTTAGACATTCAGACAACAAGGCAAAGCAAAAAAATATATATGCCCTTCAGAGATGGCTTATTTTTATGATAAATCTAAGCTGCTTTGGAGTGCTCTATATCACCACAAAGGACAAACAGATAATAGGTTTTTATCTCATGCAGCTTATTATCCTGCTTGCCATAATAGGCATGTATCATCTGCTCTTTAAGACGGCATCAGAGCTGGTGCTTAACAATATGGTCATGCTCTTAAGCATAGGACTTGTGGTGCTGGCAAGACTGTCCATAAATAAGGCCGTCAGACAGCTGGTTTTTCTCATTGTAGGCTTTGCGATAGCCTTGTTTATACCATTAGTTTTGAGAAAAGTCTCAGTATTCAGAAAGCTCACATGGGTATATGCTGCTGTGGGTATTTTATCACTGCTTATAGTAGCGGTAGCTGGTGCCACAAGCTATGGAGCCAAGCTCTCTATAAGCATTGCAGGCATATCCATCCAGCCATCTGAATTTGTAAAAATTATATTTGTGTTTTATATTGCCTCCATGCTCTATAATTCTACAGACTTAAAGCAGCTTGCCATAACAAGCGGTGTGTCAGCAGTATTTGTGCTTATACTTGTGGTCTCAAAGGATTTGGGAGGGGCATTATTATATTTCTTTACATACCTTGTAATGGTATATGTTGCCACCAGAAAGCTCTATATTTTTGCAGGGGGCATAGGCTTTATGTCGCTGGCTGCCATACTGGGCTACAATCTCTTTTCCCATGTGCAGACCCGTTTTATAGCCTGGAAGGACCCCTTAAGCGTAATAGACAATCAGGGCTATCAGATATGCCAGTCACTTTTTGCAATCGGTACAGGCGGATGGTTTGGACTGGGCTTAAATCAGGGACTTCCTAAGAAAATCCCTGTTGTAGAAAACGATTTTATCTTTTCTGCCATATCAGAAGAGTTTGGCGGTATATTCGCCTTGTGTATCATAATGATATGCGTCAGCTGCTTCTTTATGATTTTTAATATATCCATGCAGCTTAAGGATTCCTTTTACAAGATGGTGGCTCTGGGGCTGGGAAGTGTGTATGCGCTTCAGGTCTTTCTCACAATAGGAGGTGTGACCAAATTCATACCATCCACAGGTGTGACCCTGCCTCTTGTAAGCTACGGCGGAAGCTCGCTTCTATCAACCATGATTATTTTTGGAATCGTGCAGGGATTATATATTATGCAGTCGAAATCTCAGGAAGGTGTAGTAAATGGCTCAAAAAAACAAAAAGAAAACAACCAAAAATAGAGAATATTCCATAGTGACATACTTTTTCTTCTTTATTTTTCTTGCTTTGATAGCATATTTTATATATTTTCAGGTGGCAAGAAGTGAACAGTTCATAAACAGTCCCTATAATTCCTTACAGGACTTGTTTTCCCAGTATGTCACAAGGGGAGACATAGTTTCTGCGGATGGGCATGTGTTAGCTGAAACTAACACCGCAGCGGATGGCACAGAGACCAGAAGCTATCCGTCAGGGCGTATGTTTGCCCATGCTGTGGGCTTTTCTACAAACGGCAAGGCAGGACTGGAAAACCAGTGCAATTTTAATCTGTTACGGTCTCATGAGTTTTTTGTAAAACAGATTTTTGATGATATAAGCGGCAATAAGAGCAAGGGCGATACTGTTGTGACCAATCTCAACTATGATTTGCAGAGTGTGGCATATGAGTCGCTGGGCAGCTACGACGGGGCTGTAATAGTCATGGAGCCGCAGACTGGCAAGATTCTTGCCATGGTTTCAAAGCCAGATTATGACCCAAACACAATTGCTGCTGACTGGGACACTATAAACAGCGAGGGCAACAGCAGCCTCTATAACAGGGCAACTCAGGGACAGTATGCCCCGGGCTCTACCTTTAAGATTTTTACAGCCCTTGAGTATTACAGGGAGCACCCGGATGATTATATGAACTACCAGTATGACTGTACGGGAAAGATTGTGGCAGACAATTCAATCATAAACTGTTACAAGGGTGAGGTTCATGGAACTGTTAATTTTGAGCAGTCCTTTGCTGAGTCCTGCAATACATCATTTTCAAATATAGGCTTGCAGATAGACAATGATTCCTTTGATGCCCTGTGCAATTCCATGCTTTTTAACACCAGCCTGCCGATTGCCTTTGAGTCATCAAAGAGCAAATTTGCCCTGTCCTCAGAGGATTCTGCCGCCATGACCATGGAGACAAGCATAGGCCAGGGAAAAACCATGGTTTCGCCATTGCACATGCTGCTTGTAACCAGCGCTATCTGCAACGACGGTGTGCTGATGAAGCCTTATCTGGTCGACCACACAGAGAATGTAGACGGAATTGTGGTAAGCAGTAACTCACCAAGCCAGTATTCGACCCTCCTAAGCCAGGATGAGTCCGATATGCTGGAAAGCCTTATGTCAGCCGCCGTGTCTTATGGAACCTGCAGCAAATTAAGCGGTCAGTCATATTCTGCATATGGAAAGACAGGTACCGCAGAGGTGTCTGATACCACAGACCAGACAAATGCCTGGTTTGTAGGCTATGCCAAAAAGGATGGCTATAATGATATAGCGATTGCTGTAATTGTTGAAAATTCAGGTGCAGGAAGTACATATGCTGTGCCAATCGCCAAAAATGTGTTTGATAAATATTTCAACTAGCTTATATATTCAATTTATTGCATAAGTTATCAAATTAGAGTATACTAAATTCAGTTAGTCAACCACACTATAGGAGGAATTGCAATGATTGAAGCAACAAGCTGTGGCGGTGTGGTAATTTTTCGAGGTAAGATTTTACTCTTATATAAAAATTATCGTAATAAGTATGAAGGCTGGGTTCTGCCAAAGGGCACAGTTGAAGAGGGCGAAGAATACAAGGATACTGCCATCCGCGAAGTAAAGGAAGAAACCGGTGCAAACGCCACCATAATCCAGTACGTTGGTAAAAGTAATTATACTTTCACAGTTCCAGAGGACACAGTTGAAAAGACTGTACACTGGTATCTGATGATGGGCGAGAGCTATTACAGCAAGCCACAAAGAGAAGAGTATTTCATGGACTCAGGCTTTTACAAATTCCATGAGGC
>CAVFAM010000198.1:0-1236 GCA_963620375.1 Bacteroidaceae bacterium | reverse complement strand
AGGCTTATCATCTTCTCAAATTTTCTAATGAGAAGCAAATTCTTGAAAAAGCTTATAATGAATACCTTGATTTAAAAAAGAGTAACCTATGGGGTAATCACAAATATTTCTAAAGCAGTTTACAGCAAACTGCTTTTTTGAGGTTTATGTATGAAATGGTATAAAAACTTATACGTGGGGGAATCTATAGAACATAAAAAGAAAAAGGTAATATGGAAGATAAAGCACAATGCCGGCATGCTGCACACCTATGTCATCACATTCCCGTCTAACCCGGATAATCTGTTGGATATCATTCCTACAACGGATTTGATGCAGAAGGCATATCCAAAGGATAAGCTTATGATTATCGGTATAGCAGGAGACTATGATGAGGCATTAGAGCTTACCAGGCAGATAGTTGATGAGACATACCATAATACAGGCAGAGTAGATGTATACAATTATTTGAAAAGCTTGGAGGGGTAAATTTAAGTGATATTTTTAAATATACTAAAAATTATAGGCATAATTTTAGGTCTTATACTGGCTATCCTGCTTATTCTTATTTTGCTTGTTCTTTTTTGCCCGGTTAAGTACAGGATATATGGCACAGAAGTATATGACAAGGAAAACAAAAGTGACATTCATATAAGGCTGGGCTGGCTTTTTCATCTGCTAGGGGTGAATGCGGACATTGACTCGGAGCTTACAGCATGGCTCAGAATTTTGTTTGTGAAGAAAAATCTGATGAAGAATAGTGACACTTCTAATGATAATGAGAATGATAGTAATGTAGAAACTTTCGCTGAAGCCACAGAAAAAAACAAGGCAAATACAGTCAAGACTGAAAAAACGGTTTCAGAAGCAGAAAACGATTTATCTGATAATGATGATTTATTTGACAGCGACGACACATCCGAAGAAGACCCGGATGCTGAAAGAGATATAAAAAAAGAAAAAATAAAGCGTCTTACAGCCAAAATCAAAAAAATCCTAAAAGATGATACCTGCAAGGCTGCTCTGGAGAAAATCAAAACCGAGCTTATAAATCTGCTCAAAGCAGTCATGCCTTACAAGCTATACTTAAAAGCGGAATTTTCTGCAGGCTCACCAGATAAGACCGGCATGGCACTGGGGGTACTTGCAATGTTTCCAATAGGCTACAAGAACAAATGGAAGATTAGACCTGACTTTGAAAGAGAAGAGCTGTATATCGACTCAGAGTTTGATATAAAAGGACGCATTTTTTTATAT
>CAVFAM010000197.1:0-4646 GCA_963620375.1 Bacteroidaceae bacterium | reverse complement strand
GCAACTCGGCAACAGGACGTTGCCGAGAGCGAGACTTGAGCCATGGATGGCGAATATCGAGTGTTTGCGTCAAGCATAAGCCAACACAACCAGAACATTTAGAAAATCTTATGTCCGAAACCCGGAACAAATAATTGCTCAGCCTGACGCAATATTCCTCACCACCATTGATGTAATCACTATCTGAGGCACATAAACGCCCCCAGATTCCCACGCTTCCCCTGACTCGCCCTATGCGAAAACAAAAGCTCCGGATTGCAGCATGTACATATATTGGTAACTGCTATATTATCCTTCTTCACTCCCGCCTCTGTCAAGACGATTTCATTCGCCTTCCACAGGTTGAGCTGGTACTTGCCATTTCCTTTATTAATGAGGATTTCATCCTGATGCTTCTTAAACTCATCTGCAAACTGCCCTGCCACATCCCCGCTGACCTCATAGCAGTCCTGGCATATTGATGGTCCGATTGCCGCAACTACATCCGCAGGATTTGTGCCAAATTCCTGCTCCATAAGCTTTAAGGTTGCCTGTCCCATCCTGCCTACTGTGCCCTTCCAGCCGGAATGTGATAAGCCTATAGCTTTATTTTTAGTATCCACAAAATACAGGGGCACGCAATCCGCATAAAATGTAGCAAGCACAACTCCCGGTTCGTCAGTGATTAAGCCGTCCACATCTGTGTATGGCTTCTCTCTCATCACGCCTATTCCCCTCTGCGCTTTCCCTACACGGATGACATTTGTGGTATGTGTCTGGTCACTGCATACAAAGGATTCTGGCTTTTCTCCCAATGCACAGGCTATTCTCCTGTAATTTTCCATGACTTTTTCCTGATCATCGCCTCTGGTAAAGCTCAGGTTCATGGTCGAAAATATATCCTCGCTGACACCGCCTGCCCTAGTGGTAAAGCAGTGCTTCACTATGCCTGTTGCTTCAAGCCTGTCAAAATGCAGAAGCGGTACAAGGCTTTCATTTTCTATTTTATGGTTAACAAGAGATAATATCTTTTCATTATTTTTAGTTTTAAAATCTGTATATTCCATCATGCTCCCTCAAAGGCATTTTTTATAAGCTCAACCTGGTCTCCACATACAGAAACCACATCAAATCTGCATGGAGTCCACTCATTCAGCCCATTTTTCATCATATAATAAAGGGCTGTCTGTATTATATTTCTCTGCTTTCTGTAGTCTACTGCTTCAAGCGGGTCGCCACACTGCCTGTCTTTTCTGTATTTCACCTCTATAAAACACAGATATTCTGCGTCTTTTGCTATTATGTCGATTTCTCCCCTTCTGTTTCTGAAGTTAGTCTCAACTATCTCATAGCCGTTTTTTATAAGAAATTTTTGAGCCAGCTCCTCATACTCCGTGCCAATACTTCTCTTATTCATTCTTCCCCTTTATAAAATCCTACATTTTTCCATCCAGCTTCGCCTTGAGCCTGTCCATATCATCCACAAAGACAAGCACCTCTGCCACCACCTCATACAGCTCTGGTGGTATCATATCGCCTATTTTAAGCTTAGACAGAGTGCCTGCCAGCTTATTGTCCTTGTACAGGGGGACATTATTTTCCTTTGCCGTCTCTATTATTTTCTCGGCCACCTGCCCTTTTCCTGTAGCAAGAATCTTAGGCGCAGCCTCTCCCGGCACATACTCCACTGCCACCGCTGTTTTTTCTTTATCTATTTTGCTGAAATCAAATGGTTTAAAATCCTCTGCCATACCTATGCCCTCATATCAAAAGAATATCTGTGAAGCTGCCCTGCTGTTGGCATGTCTTTTTTCAGAAAATCATTCACAAAATTAACCGCCTGCTTCTCATTCACCGCTTCAAGCTTGCAATTATATCCCTTTTCCCTGAGCCTTGCGTCAAGCTGTGGCAGAAACTGCTTTACAAGCTCAAAGGCAGCATCATTGTCAAAGTAAAACTTTGTATCTACATTTTTATGAAGCATTTTGATGGATATGTCGGTAGACCCCATATGGTCCATATCCAGATGTAAAAATGCAGACAGCTCCTTGTCCGGGTCCTTCATGTTCTTTTTGTTTGTATACACATACAGCTGTCCGCTGGCATTCTGCCCGGACATCTTAAGCGGTATCTGCACATATGTATATAGGTTATTAACCTGATTCATGAAATTGACATTTCCCTTTATCTCAGCCGCAAGGGACGATACCTGTTCGCTTCTTCCCCCTGCCTGTTTTACAGCCTCCTCAAGCCTGTCAAGCTGGTTACTAATCTTTTCATAGATTTTATCTATTTTATTATAGTCCTTTGCAATCTCCTTTGGACTTACACTCCATTGCTGTTCCATGGCGTTTTTCATCAGATTTGTGAACTCCCTGCTGGAAAAAAGCTTTATGAGATTATCCTTATTGCCATCCGGATTCTGGGCAAGAAGCTTACCGATTTCGTTTAAGACTTCCGATGACAGGCTGTTCATGGTGAATGGCTTAAAACCGTCCTGCCTGTTCTCTGGAAGCAGATTTTTCACCATATCATTTAAGGAATTGAGACCATTCTCATCCATAAGTGTGGCAAGGGAATTTTTGTAGACCACACTGTCTGCTTTTGTATTATCCTGATTTGCAGTATTCTGTATATCTTGTGCCTTTTCCCCAGTCTGGACATTCTGTGTACTGTCCTCATTCTGGACATTCTGTGTATTCTGTACATTTTCACTGCTCTGTGCAGCTTGTACATCCTGCAGATTTTCAGAAGCCTGCGCATTTTGCAGGTTATCTGTCCCCTGCATATCCTGCCGCCCCTGATTCTGGGCTACATCATCAACCACAAAATTAATCTCTGCCGCATATTGAGGCACATCAACTGCTTCCATAGTATCTGGCAGATTTTCTGTTATTATGGATAATATATCACTTCCCATATCAGACAAATTTGAAGCACTCATATTTTCATCCGCAAGCGCATTTGAGACTGCATCCATAAATTCATCCATTGAGCTGGTGATTGCCTGCTTATCCATCATATAGTTTTCATACTGGGATGCCATCTCTGCATCCACCGGTATTCCAAGCTTGACCAAATCAACTATTGTGGATGCCTTCACATCTGGATTGCTCTGCAGCAGACGTGCCATCTCCGCAAGGCTGTTTTTGTCAATCGACATCTGCTCCTGCATCATGTGGTTTACCATCTCAATATTTTGGGAATCGCTTGGAAGTCCTGCTGCCTTAAGCGCCTCAAGAAGGGTATAATTGGCACCATTTCCATCAACTGTAAATGGTCTTATTTCAATTGTAGCTCCGTTGTTGGATTTAACCTGAAAAAACATAGACTGGCCTGTCTGAATTGACACCTTGCCAGACATTCTGGCTGCTATCTGGGTACCATTTGACAAGCCCAGATATACCTTATCCCCCTTGACAGAATTAACTGTTCCCTCAAAGACATTTCCCTTAGACAGCTCTGACATAGACGAGACCAGACGCTCTACCCCCTTCATTCTGGTGATAGGTTCTGCCTGGGAACCAGCCTTATTATATTGTCCTACCAAATCTGAAATATGCATAAATCACACCTCGCCACTTATATCCGTCTGCAATAAAAAAACTTCCTTATGCCATATCTGGCGCTGTTGCTTTTGCAGGCTTTACTTACCAGCCTCTACAAAGTTCTTTATGAAGCTCTGCCTGTGAATAGGTGTCGCTCCAAGCTTTTTAAGTGCAGCAATGTGTTCAGCCGAACCATAGCCCTTATTTGAGGCAAAGCCATAGCCTGGAAAAATATTATCGTATTCCTCCATCATCCTATCCCTTGTAACCTTTGCCACAATGCTTGCCGCACCTATGGAAATACTTTTTGCATCACCCTTTATAATAGGGACCTGTTTTATGGCAACCTGGGGAATAGTCACTGCATCATTGAGTAAAAGGTCTGGCTGTGGGTCAAGCTTTGATATAGCCTCTCGCATAGCCTCGTATGTAGCCTGCAAAATATTAATCTCATCAATGCGCTCAGGGCTTTTCATCCCGATTCCAACTGCTACCGCCTTCTCCATGATTTCGTCATAGAGTTCCTCTCTCTTTGCCGCAGAAAGCTTCTTGGAATCATTGATATAAAGTATGTCACAATCCTTAGGCAGAATCACAGCACCAGCCACCACAGGACCAGCAAGAGGGCCTCTGCCCACCTCGTCAATGCCGCAGATAAACTCATAATCGCTGTACTCTCTCTCATACCTCTTAAGATTATAAATTCTCTCAAGCTCAGCCTTGTACTTGTCAAGCCTTTTATTAGCAGACTCAACCAGCTTAATTACACCACTCCTGTCATCAGATGAATAAAGGTCTATAAACCCTTGTAATTCATCATCCTTAGTATCAGCTAACTCAGCCTTGATTTCACCAATCTTTTTTATTCTGCCATTTTCTATACTCATATCATTTTCATTATCGTTTTGTTTCATTTCATAATCCCTGTCTCTATTGTAATCTTATCTTATATACATTTTTCAATTTCAAGCACATTACTCTTGTAACCCCAAAAGTTCTGTCAAACTTCTATATATCTATTATATTTTTATCTAATAATGCACTTCTGTCTAACCAGCTCGCTTCTATCTACCTAATGTACTTTTTGTCTAGCCAGCTCACTTCTGCACAAGTTCCACC
>CAVFAM010000196.1:463-2653 GCA_963620375.1 Bacteroidaceae bacterium | reverse complement strand
CTCATCAATCAGAATTGGTCTGTAATTAATCGGAATCATTTCAAAGATCAGATATGCCAAAATCACTATTACATAATAAATTCCAAGGAAAATCAAATCTCTGTCAACCTTAAAAAGACTTTTCCTTTTTATCAGTTGTACGAAACCAACTACGCCAAATGTCATACATACAAATATCGGCACAAGACCCAACCAGTCGGTAATCGTATAGATTGCCATGTGTACTCTGGCAATACGGTGGAACCAGCAGTTAAATGTTGCAAATCCAATCTCTGTATTTTTCTGCCCTGTTTTCTGCACATCCACACATTGTATTAACCATGTCCAGATTGCAAACATTACAAGTAATGCAACTCCTAAAAATAATAGCTTCCTTCCCTTTTTCTTCATTTTGTTTTACCTTCCTTTTATTTTTTGCCTGTTGGCTGATTGGAAGGTAACATATACTACGAATAATAGTAAGAATCGCTCTGTCACATGAGCGACACCTATCGTGTCATCGTCCGCCTTCACCATCTGGCAGCAATGTAACAAAATAATAAGTAATTCCAAATACAGCTATACTTCCCATCATAATGCCAATCATCTGATTTACACTTACCACATTTCCATGAAATACCGGATTGCAATCAAGAGTGTCTCTTATCGCTTCCACCATTTCATCCGGATAATGTTTTCTCTCCATCTCCCTGAAAACTCCGTGAAGCATATGATTCTTAATCAATGAAGTGGCATATGTACTCGGCAGATAAGACAGTGCCTTCTGAAGACCTGATCCAAAATTTGAAATTGGCATATAAGCACCACATATAAAACCATATCCTGCACTGACAATTGTACCTACAGCCGAAAGCTGTCCCTGTGTTGTCAACGGAAAGCTAATGATACTTGAAAGCGTACTTCCAAACAGGACGAGCAATATCATATCAAATAGAACCCATAATACATCTGCTGCATTCATATACCATCCCATTTTAAGTAAATATCCCAGGCATAATACAAATGCAAGTCCATTGACCATCAATGAATTCGCAACTGTTGAGAGAAAATATCCTAAATAGATTTTCCCACTGCTTACCGGTGAAACATTAAAATCCTTCCTGCTTCCATTTGCTTTGTCCTGCACCATAGTCAGATTCACACAGAATGTTACAGTGATACAGCTCACTGCCATAAGTGATGCTGTCAGCTGTGCTGCCACGGTTCCATGAATGAGTTTATCCGAAATCATGATCATATCCGGAATTGCAGATGCAAAAGAATCTCTGAAAACCTTTGCAAGAAATATAGCATACAGAACAATCAGAATGACAGGTGTGATCATTGATGTAAACAACATACCTTTATCTTTGAAAAACAGTTTCCTATTCCTGTTCGTTAATGCCAATACTGTTCGCATCAGCGTTCACCTCCAAGCTTCTTCCCCGTGACTGCAAGAAACACATCATCCATACCGCCTTTTACTACTTCATAATCCGTGAATAGGTCCTGATGCTCTACAATAAGCTCCGTAGCTTCCTTTGTATTTCTTACTTTTATCTGATATCCGTCACATATTTTTTTATATTCTCTGTTCAATGACTTTATTTCATCTTCGGATACACCATAAACAGATACTATATCCTGTACATAATCATTTTTAAGTTCAAACGGTGTACCTTCCGCTGCAATACTTCCTTTGTCAAGAATCACAACATACCCGGCATTAGCAGCCTCTTCCATATAATGTGTGGTTAGAAATACTGTCATATTTTCTGTTTTCTGAAGCTTCTCGATAACATTCCAGATTAACTGCCTGGTCTGCGGATCAAGCCCTGTAGTAGGCTCGTCAAGAATCAAAATCTCCGGTCTGTGCAATAATGCACGGGCAATATCAATTCTTCTTCTCTGACCTCCCGACAGCTTACCTACAGGTCCGTTTAAAAACTCGCCAAAATCCAGAATCTCGACCAGCTCCTGTAATCTCTTATCAAAAGCACTTCCTGTAATGCCATACAAAGCAGCTCTGCTCATTAGGTTCTCTTTCACTGTAAGCGGTTTATCGAGTACGCTATCCTGAAATACAACACCAAGCATCCTTTTTGTCTGTGTGCCGGCTTTGTCAGTTTCTATTCCATTTACCTGAACCGTTCCACTGTCTTTTTTCAGCAGTCCGCAGAGAATAGAAATGGTTGTGCTTTTCCCCGCACC
>CAVFAM010000196.1:0-383 GCA_963620375.1 Bacteroidaceae bacterium | reverse complement strand
CAATTCTCCTTTTTTCACACGAAAGCTCAAATCATTTACCGCTTTTACTTTGCTAAAGCTTTTATTCAGATGACTGATTTTAATGATATCTGATTCCATATCTTCTCCTTTTGTTTCATCTTTCCTGAAATGACGCAGTATACATTGGATTTACCTTTTTTAATAGAATCCATATGTTAAAAAGTAATATGAAGGCGAAAATCGTCCATATCCATGCCTGTGGCATTAAATAAAGGATTCCGTTTACATCTCCACCACCAAATGCTCCACTGAGTAAACACAAATATATTGGATCCAATACCAGCATAATTACTGTTACATAATAAAAAGTAGCCTTCACAAGCTTATTCTTTATTTCACAGATTTTGTCCTTAAAATATACC
>CAVFAM010000195.1:0-7459 GCA_963620375.1 Bacteroidaceae bacterium | reverse complement strand
GTCTTATCCTGCTTCTTGACGAGCGCTTTATGCAGCACGATTATGACTATCTGTACCCAAGAGAATGGGATGACAGAATCATATGTAATGCAGAACAGGTGAAACAATTAGTTAGTGACTTCTGGAAGAAGCTTTAAGAATTCTTCTGTGGATGCTGACACAGGCAGGGTGGTGTTTACGGACACTACAATCTGTCTGGTTGGCATCTTTTCTTTTGTGTGAAGAATATACAAATCGTTCATGTTCTGGTCGATACAGTAGTCAGGCACAAATGCAATTCCAAGCCCAATCTTTGCCAAATCAATGAGTAAATCGTTACTGCTGAGCTCAATCTCAGGCACAAGCTCCAGCTGGTGCTGCAAGAAAAGATTGTGAAGAAATTCACTTGTGGTACTGTTTCTGTCAAGCATCATGATAGGATGTTTGTTAAGCTCAGAAAACGATATCTCGTGGTTGAACTTGTAGTAGTTTGGATTAGCCACAAACACATCTGAAAAATTGCGGATGGTTTTCTGCTTGTATGAATGATTAAGGTGGGAGTTTGGAAAGTTTGTCACAATCAGGTCAACCTTTCTCTGGTCGAGAAGCTCCACACACTTAATAGATGTAGCATTTGTTACTTTAATAGGCACATTTGGAAACAGCTTGTGAAACTGCTTTAGGTATGGCACCAGAAGGTAACGGCATATGGTGTCGCTGGCTCCGATATGGAGCTGACCCAGTCCGAGAGTTCCAGCATCAAGCAGCTGGCTCTCCCCACGGGATATGAGATTCATAGCCGGCTCAATATGGTTTAAGAGCAGGTTGCCTGCTGGTGTGAGCTGGACTTTTTTAGTGCTTCTTATAAAAAGAGGCTGGCCTAATTTTTTCTCAAGAGTCTTAACTGACTGGCTGACAGCAGACTGGGAGATAAAAAGCTTTTTGCTTGCCTCCGAGAAGCTCAGTGATGTAGCCACATAGTAAAAGACCTTGTATAGTTCGTAATTTATATCCATGATTTTCTCCTGATAATTTTATATTATTTATCTTAAACAGATATAAGTATTATAAGTCATGCTAATAAAAAAGCCAACATAAATAAAAATTAGATATACTTATAAAACAGATTAAATATATTAATTATACTTATCATATTTCCCATGCTATACTAAAACCATATTGATGAACTATGAGATTTGGAGGAAATTTTCATGAGCAATGTACGCAGAGTATATGTAGAGAAAAAACCTGATTTTGCTGTAAAAGCAAAAGAGTTAAAGCATGAGATTAAGCACTATCTTGGTATCGACAGCGTGACAGCTGTTCGTGTACTTATCAGATATGATATGGAAAACGTATCAGAGGAGACATATAAGAGAGCCTTACATACTGTATTTTCTGAGCCACCAGTAGACAATATCTATGAGGAGAGCTTTGAGTATGGTGATGCAAAAGTATTCACTGTGGAGTTTCTCCCAGGACAGTTTGACCAGAGAGCAGACTCAGCAGAGCAGTGCGTTAAGCTTCTCAATGAGAACGAGGAGCCTATTATCAGAAGTGCAATAACATATGTAATCGAGGGAAATATCTCTGACGGCCAGTTTGCTGCAATCAAAAAGCACTGCATCAATCCGGTAGACTCTCGTGCAATCGGCATGGAAAAGCCAGAGACTCTGGTACAGAATTTTGAGGAGCCTGCTGATGTCATTACTTTTGAAGGCTTCACAAGCATGGAGGAGAGCAAGCTTAAGGACTTATATGATTCATTAAACCTTGCCATGACCTTCAAAGATTTTCTTCATATCCAGAATTATTTTAAGAATGACGAGAAGCGTGATCCTTCAATGACAGAGATTCGTGTACTTGATACATACTGGTCAGACCACTGCCGTCATACTACATTCTCGACAGAGCTTAAGAATGTAAGCTTTGATGATGGCTACTATCGTGCGCCAATCGAGAATACATATAAGGATTACTTAAATACATTTGGAAACATATATAAAAATCGTACAGACAAGTTCGTCTGTCTCATGGATCTTGCCCTCCTTGCCATGAAGCGTCTCAAGGCAGAGGGAAAGCTTGACGACCAGGAGGAGTCAGACGAGATTAATGCCTGCTCAATCGTAGTACCTGTAGAGGTAGATGGCAAGGTTGAGGAGTGGCTTGTAAACTTCAAAAACGAGACACACAACCATCCAACAGAGATTGAGCCATTCGGTGGTGCTGCTACATGTCTTGGTGGAGCAATCAGAGATCCACTTTCAGGACGTACATATGTATATCAGGCTATGCGTGTAACAGGTGCAGCAGACCCTACAGTTCCAAACTCACAGACAATGGAAGGCAAGCTGCCACAGAAGAAGCTGGTGCGTGAGGCTGCTCATGGATACAGCTCATATGGTAACCAGATTGGTCTTGCAACAGGATATGTCAAGGAAGTATATCATCCAAATTATGTTGCAAAGCGTATGGAGATTGGTGCAGTAATGGGCGCAGCTCCAAGACGTGCAGTCCAGAGACTTACATCTGACCCAGGAGACAAAATTATCCTTCTCGGCGGACGTACAGGCCGTGATGGAATCGGTGGAGCAACAGGTTCTTCAAAGGCTCATAACACAGAGTCAACAGCCGTATGTGGTGCAGAGGTTCAGAAGGGTAATGCACCTACAGAGAGAAAGCTCCAGAGATTATTCAGAAGAGAAGAGGTTTCTCATATTATTAAAAAATGTAACGATTTCGGTGCCGGCGGAGTATCAGTTGCAATCGGAGAGCTTGCAGATGGCCTTGTTGTACAGCTTGACAAGGTGCCAAAGAAGTATGCAGGTCTTGATGGAACAGAAATCGCTATCTCAGAGTCACAGGAGAGAATGGCAGTCGTTGTAGACCCTAAGGATGTAGACCAGTTCATGGCATACGCCAAGGAGGAAAACCTTGAGGCTACAGAGGTGGCAGTAGTTACAGAGGAGCCAAGACTTGTCCTTGTATGGAGAGGAAAGGAAATCGTAAATATTTCCCGTGCCTTCCTTGATACAAACGGAGCGCATCAGGAGACTGACGTAGAGGTAGAGATGCCTGCCCAGGAGGACAATTACTTAGATAAGATTAACACTCCAGCAGTAGCAGAAAAGGTAGAAGCAGGAGATATGAAGGGTGCATGGCTTGCAGAGCTTTCAGACTTAAATGTATGCTCACAGAAGGGACTTGTCGAGATGTTCGACGGCTCTATCGGAGCAGGAAGCGTATACATGCCATATGGAGGACGTTACCAGCTCACAGAGACACAGTCAATGGTAGCAAAGCTTCCAGTCTTAAATGGAAAATGTGATACAGTAACAATGATGTCATATGGTTTTGACCCATATCTCTCATCATGGAGTCCATACCACGGCTCAATATATGCAGTCCTTGAGTCAATTTCAAGAATTGTGACAGCTGGTGGAGATTTTTCAAAGATTCGTATGACATATCAGGAGTACTTCCGCAGAATGAGCGAGGATCCAAAGAGATGGAGCCAGCCATTTGCAGCATTACTTGGTGCATACGATGCACAGATTGGATTCGGACTTCCATCAATCGGAGGAAAGGATTCAATGTCAGGTACATTCAACGACATCGATGTACCACCAACACTGGTTTCATTTGCAGTAGATGTGGCAAAGGAAAAAGATATCATCACTCCTGAGCTTAAGGCAGCTGGCAACCAGTTAGTACTTTTCACAATTGAGAAAAATGAGTATGATCTGCCAGTATATGAGCAGGTAATGAAGCTCTACACAGCTATACATGACATGATTCAGGCAGGCGCAATCGTATCTGCATATGCACTGGATGGAAAGGGACTTGCAGCAGCAGTTTCCAAGATGGCATTTGGTAACAAGCTTGGTGTCACAATCGAGGATGATGTGACAAGCCAGACACTTTTTGCACCGGGCTTTGGAAATATCGTGGCTGAGATTCCAGTAGACAAGCTTGCAAAGGTAAGAGAGATTCTCGATGCAGCAGGACTTGATGGTGTGGAGGCTGTTGTAGGATATGTAAATGACAAGGCAGCAATCGAGTGTGACGACATGATTCTTCCAATCGATGAGGCAATCAAGGCATGGACAGGTACACTTGAGAGCGTATTCCATACAAGAGCAACAGAGGACACAAGCCTTGTAGAGACTGGCTTATATGATACAAAGGATATCTATGTATGCAAGAACAAGGTTGCAAAGCCAAAGGTATTTATCCCTGTATTTCCAGGAACAAACTGTGAGTATGACAGTGCAAAGGCATTTGAGCGTGCTGGTGCAGAGCCAATCGTAAAGGTATTCAAAAACCTCACAGCAGAGGACATCCGTGATTCTGTAGACGAGTTTGTAAAGGCAATCGACCAGTCACAGATTATTATGTTCCCAGGTGGATTCTCAGCAGGTGATGAGCCAGATGGTTCAGCTAAGTTCTTTGCAACAGCTTTCAGAAATGCAAAGATGACAGAGGCTGTAAACAAGCTCTTAAATGAGAGAGACGGACTTGCACTTGGTATCTGTAATGGATTCCAGGCACTGATTAAGCTAGGACTTGTACCATTCGGTGAGATTCGTGAGCAGGATGATACATGCCCAACACTTACATACAACACAATCAACCGCCATATCTCAAAGATGGTATACACAAAGGTTGTGACAAACAAGAGTCCATGGTTACAGGGTGCAGAGCTGGGCAAGACTTACTGCAATCCTGCATCACATGGTGAGGGACGTTTCGTAGCACCAAAGGAGTGGCTTGATAAGCTCTTTGAGAACGGACAGGTAGCTACACAGTATGTAAATGAAGCTGGTCAGCCAACAATGGATGAAGAGTGGAATGTAAATGGCTCATACATGGCAATCGAGGGTATCACATCACCAGATGGACGTGTACTCGGAAAGATGGCTCACTCAGAGCGTAGAGGAGAGAGTGTGGCAATCAATATCTATGGTGAGCAGGATATGAAGATATTTGAGAGCGGAGTCAAGTACTTCAAATAAAAAACAAAGGGTTAGTTATGATTTAAAATACAGGGCACCACAGCAGGAGGAAGGCTGTGGTGCCTGATTTTTAAGGTTTTAAAGCTTGCAAGAAGTTTGAAGCTATAGTAATATATAGATAAATCTTTTTTCTTAAATACATTTAACAATCAAGTTTGCAGAATCTGCATTTATCTCATTAGGACAATTTAATGTAAAGGAGAATAAATTTGGGGAGAAAAAAAGAAAGATTGAAGCCAGACATTATTGTAAAAAATTATTGGCGTAATAACGAGCAATTTGCAGATTTTTTTAATGCTGCACTATTCGGCGGAAAACAGATTATAAGGGATGATGAATTGGAGGACATAGATACTGAAAATTCTACAGTGCTGGAACACAAAGAATATGTAGAAAGCATTGGTGCTGCAAGGGATAATATTAAAATAAGTAAAAAATCCACAGCATATGATGTTGAGTTTACTATACTCGGAATTGAAAATCAGGAACATATACATTATGCAATGCCAATGAGAGTCATGGGATATGATTATGGAACGTATAAAAAACAGTATGATGATAATGCTGTGAAATATAAAAAAGAAAAGGGCTTGTCAGAAAATGAATATTTGTCTAAAATGAGAAAAACGGATAGATTTACGCCGATTATCACTATAGTTGTCTATTATGGTGAGGAGACGTGGGATGGAGCGTTTTCACTGCATGGGATGCTAAATATTCCAGAAGTAATGAAGCCATTTGTAAATGATTATAAAATGCATTTGGTAGAAGCACGAAAGAATAATTTAGTATTTCATAATGTTAACAATAAGGACTTATTTAATCTATTTGAAATTTTGTTGGATAATAGTAGAAAATTGAATGAGACGAAGGAAAAAGCAATAGAATATGCGAGAGAGCATAAAGTAGATAAATCTGTTATAATGACTGTAGCAGGAGCTGCAAATCGGAAGATGGATTATAATTTAATTGAAATGAAGGGAGATGCTGATATGTGTACTGTATTTGAAGAAACTTGGAAAGAAGGAGTAACTGAGGGCGAAATTCAGGGAAGAGCACAGGAAATCGTTGAAACTGGTATTGAATTTGGTTTTTCAGATGATGACATTTTAGCAAGACTCCAGAAAAAATTGAATATAACATCGCAGAAAGCACAGGAGTATCTTTCAACCTACGGGCAAAAGTAAAATATAGGATTTTACAGCAATTCATACAAGCTTAAACTATGTGTGAATTGCTGTTTTTTTAGAAATGGAAATTATTACGAGGATGCTTGGTAGATAAAATACTTTTTTGCTTTGCCAGAGCAACATGTGTGTATATCTCTGTAATGTTGATGGAGCTGTGTCCCAGCATTTCCTGAATATATCGAATATCCACATCTGCCTCCAATAGGCTGGTGGCAAAGGTGTGCCTGAACATGTGAGGTGTGATGTGCATATCAATAGCCGCAAGTGAGGAGTACTTTACTATCATCCGGCGAACAGACTGGTCAGATAGGACACTGCCGGACTGGTTGATAAAAAAGTTATTGCTATCTAAAGCTTCCTTATGAAATGTATCCTTATATTCCAGCAAAATGCTGATAACAGACTCATTTCCAATCTGAATACGTCTTTCCTTATCCCCCTTACCATATATCAGAATTGTTCCGTCATATAGATTTATGTCCTCATTTTTCAAGGCACAAAGCTCAGAAATTCTCATGCCGGTTGCAAACAGCAGCTCGGTTACGGCTGCATCACGCAGGGCGTTTTTTCTCTGGTAATCAGTCTTGGCGTTTTTACGTTGATTATAAATAGTGCTAAGAAAGGCTTCGATAGTATGTAGTGGTATAGTTTTTGGCAGAATGACGGGCTCACGAAAACGAACCTGAATTTTGCTAAAGGGATTGCGGTCAATGATGTCCTTGTATTCGAGGTAGTGGAAAAATGCTTTTAGTGAGGCGATTTTTCTCTTTACGGTTTTTGGTTTGTACTGCTGATGAAGTTTGGCAATATAGTCTTCAAGAATCTGAGCGGTAATTTCTGAAATATCCGTGACATAAGTCTGGTAGTAAAATTGTCTTAGGTCAATACGATAGGCTTTCAAAGTCTTTTCGTCTAAGCGTTTTTGCGAATGGCAGAATTTTAGATAATCTTCTATGAGTGACTGTAAGTTGTTCATAATTGTTCTCCTTGTAGTGTGATTTTTAAATTATATGGTACATGGATTTGGGGGATTTTTCTATTTGGTTTTGTTATAAAATGGAAAAGTTTCCATTTATGATATGGTGTTTCAATGAAAAAGAAAGTATAATTAAATATTAAATAAGCTTATATTTATTTTATGTCTAGTAAAAAACAGTATTGTATTAATATTTATTAAATAGTATAAAATACATAATAAGTTATAAATATAATATATGTAGGATAATTCAATATTATCAACTAAATATAAGCTTATGCTATATGAAGCTATATTTT
>CAVFAM010000194.1:0-2198 GCA_963620375.1 Bacteroidaceae bacterium | reverse complement strand
GCTTTATATGTGATGGCATATCCATTGAATAGTATATTATATGGATTTGTCTATCTTGGCATGGGAGTTACATTATGTATGCTTATTATGGAACTGGCACGTGTTTATCTTGCTGATGAAGTGAAAATAGTACCTATAGTAATCATGCTTAGTCTGGCGTGTCTTGGAATTTTTGAATGCTATGTCCTTTTTATGCCTATAGTGTTCTTTTCATTAATTATTTGTATTTGGGTTAAGCAGTATAAGAAAAATAATTTGGTTTCAAAAGAGACAATACTAATTTGTCTTGGAGTATTTCTTGTTCCGTGTATAATTGGAATATACTATACATATTTTGGCTTGTTTGGTGATAATTTAACTGTCGGTGAACAAATTGCAGAGGAGGGAGGAATATATAGAGAATTGTTTGCAAACTATGTTATGCCTCTGCCATTTGCATTATATGAATATTATTGTGTGGTAAAGGAAAAGAAAAATTCGTTTATTACATACTTCTTTCCGATTACAATTTTGTGTATGGCAGTTCTGTTTGCAGGCGGAATGATGGGAAAGGTGTCATCATATTATTTTTATAAATTGCCATTTTTGTTTTGGGTAGCTTTGATATATCTGGCTTTTTTTGGCGTGGTTCGAGTCGCAAAACAATGTATGCCTATAATTGTGACGGGAAGTATATGTTTGGCTGGACTATTTGTACTGCTTTTTACAGAGGAAGAAATTAATAGTAGAAACCAATACTTTGATTGGACATACCGCTCGCATGCATTCCTTTCTGTTTATTCCTACAACCATGATTTGTTTGTTGGGGGAGGGTATCCTGCAAAAAAAACGGAATTATATCATTGGGTGTATAATAATCTTCTTGAGCAGGGAGAAGAAATGGTGTGCATCTCAGGTTATTACCAGGATGACATATGGTTTCAAGCTATTACAAATCAGCGCTTAAATGGATGGAATTTTATTTCTGATGATCATATAGCATATTACGAAAAATTATATGAAGCATCAGAAACTGCAAACTATATAGTTGTGATAAAAGATGATGGAAATAAAATTTATGCAGACAATCCTGAATGGTTTGAATCCTTGGAAAAAGTGTATGAGAATGAAATGGGATTTGTTGCTAAGCTTGATATGAGTACGCTTGGAAACTATCTTGAACAATTTAAGGGGAGATAGTGTATGACAAAAAAAACGTTTAGTGAAAAGATTAAGTTACTATTGCCGTATTGGGTGCTTTTGGCTGTTTGTATTATAGTTGGTTATTTGTCGTGGCTGGGACCGTATCCTCATATTAAATGGGTGATAGTTCCAACAGTTGCAGGCTGTTTGCTATTGACCCTGGCTGAACAATTAGCAGTTGTTGATGAAATATTGGAAAATATTATAAAGTCATGCTGGAAGTTTATAAAAGGATTAAAGAATATTCAATGGAAAAGGCTGTTGATGTCAGTTGCGGTATCGCTTATTGGAGCGGTGGTTGTTGAGAGAGCTTTATGCTGGGGACAATATTTTCATTATAGAAAGGCACTTTTCTTTTTTGCAATTATATTTTTGACGATTTTTATCTTTACACACAGGGAAGAATTGTGTAAGAGAGTTGAATTGATTGTGGCAATGGCAATAATAATTGTTGGAGGGACGTTTGTTTTGGCATTGCCTGCATCCTGTGGAATAGCATGGGATGATGAAGCTCATTTTAGAACTGCGTTAAATATGTCACACCGATATGATTCAAGGATGCTTCAGGGAGACTATGAAATTATAAATAATTTTGTGTTTACGGCATTGGATCATAATATATATAACTACGAGGACTATAAAAACTACATTGAAGAATTGGATTCTTATGGTGATGAGTATACAAATGGAGGGCGTGATTACTTTACTGTAGATAAGTGGTGCTATATACCTGCATGTGTTGGAATGACAGTGGGTAGAGTAATAGGACTGCCATATCATATGATATTTTTGCTTGGAAGATGGTGTAATCTAATTGTATATGCAATATTGGTGTATATAGCAATTGGATATTTAAAATCGGGAAAAATGATAGCGGCAGCTGTCGCTATGTTACCACAACTTATATTTATGGCATCTACATATTCGCGTGATCCATGGATGATAGGATTTATAATGATAGGCGAGTGTAGAATGATAGGATGTCTACAGGATAAGGATAGAAAAATACAGGCAAA
>CAVFAM010000193.1:0-2563 GCA_963620375.1 Bacteroidaceae bacterium | reverse complement strand
GGTCTGGAGAGCTTTGAGATACCGCTGTTTGGTCTGTATGGTGCCTGCTCAACCTGTGGAGAGAGCCTGAGCCTTGCTGCCATGACTGTGTCTGCTGGTTATGCTGACTATGTGGCAGCAGTCACATCAAGCCATTTTGCCAGTGCGGAGAAGCAGTTTCGTTTTCCGCTTGAATATGCAAATCAGAGACCGGTCTGTGCCACATGGACAGTGACAGGCTCGGGTGCTTATATCCTGGGCAGCAGGAGCGCTGAGGGCAGGGAGGCACTTGGAACGATAAGCGGTGTCACAACAGGAGTTATAGTTGACTATGGCATCAAGGATTCCATGAACATGGGAGCTGCAATGGCACCTGCCGCCTGTGAGACCATAGAGACTCATTTTAAGGATTTTGGCACAAATCCCAAGAATTATGACAAAATCATAACCGGGGATTTGGGAACAGTGGGGAGTGAAATCCTTACAACCATGCTAAAGGAGCGTGGCTACGACATAAGCAGACAACATGAGGACTGCGGTGTTAAGATTTTTGATGGAACAGAGCAGAAAACAGGAGCCGGTGGAAGTGGCTGTGGCTGCTCGGCAAGCGTATTGTCTGCATATTATCTCCCACAGATAGCCAGTGGGGAGCTTAAGCGGATTTTGTTTGTGCCGACAGGAGCCCTGCTTTCCCCTGTCAGCTTTAATGAGGGGCAGTCGGTGCCGGGAATTGCCCATGCAGTTGTGATTGAACATGTGGAGGTATAGAGATGGACTATGTAAAAGCTTTTGTGGTTGGAGGAATAATATGTGCCCTGGTTCAGATTCTTATGGAAAAAACCAAGATGATGCCGGGCAGGATAATGGTGCTTCTGGTATGCACAGGGGCGGTGCTTGGAGCCATTGGCATATATGAGCCATTTTCAAAATGGGCAGGAGCAGGCGCCAATGTACCCCTTCTGGGCTTTGGAAATGTACTATGGAAGGGCATGAAACAGGCAATCGATGAGGAAGGAGCACTGGGACTTTTCAAGGGAGGCTTTACAGCCTGCTCGGTAGGAGTATCAGCGGCACTTATTTTTTCTTATATAGCGTCCTTGTTGACAAAACCTAAAATGAAAAGATAAAATAATTACATTATGATGAAACAACGTGTAACTACCAAAGAAGAAATATTAGAACATGCCTTGAATATAGCTATAGAGGAGGGGGTAGACAAGGTAAGCATCAGAAAGCTTGCTGCGTCCTTAAATATAGGAGTAGGCTCCATGTATAACTATTATAAGGATAAGGAAGCCCTTATGACCGCAGTGTCAGAGCATTTCTGGAATAACATTTTGACAGACCAGGAGCAGCTTTTCAGACCGGGGATGGGCTTTACCATGTTTCTGGAGCAGTACTATGGCTTCCTGTATGGCAGGCTCTACAGGCATGATATAAGCTGGCTGTCAGCCATGGATGATACCACGAGGGAGCAGGCACTTGGGCTTTTTATGAGGGTGCTTGAGGCGGATGACCGTGTCATAGGCTCTATATGGAATATGGAGCTTAACCAGAAGGCATTTTGCGAATATGTGCTTAATAATATAATGGCGCTCATCAGAACAGGTGAGAGCAACTGCCGTTTCTTTATATTTTTATTAGAACATCTGCTTTATGATGCATAATATTTGATTTTATCACCATACTAATCTCATACGATGAAAAAAGGAGATTTGTATAATGAAAAAAATTAAATGGATTATTTTGACAGCACTTGTGATTTCGGTAGTAGGAGTACTTGCAGCCTGTGGAACAAACAACAAAAATGAGGCAAATAAGGACTCTGTTGTGGAGGACACTTCCACTTTAGGAGATGGCATCAAGGATGCCGGCTCTGAAATCAATGATGCAGGACAGAATGTGATTGATGGAGCAGCAGGAGCCGCAGATGATGTGCTTGACGCCGCAGAGGACGTAGGCGATGGTGTGGTAGACGGAGTTGAGAATCTGGGAGATGATGTCGAGAATGGCGCAGATAATGCCACAGATGGCAGCACAACAGACAACATGAACGATAAAGCCGCCAGAGATGCCCAGAAAGCCAACAACTCAAACAATAACAATAATGGGAATGTAAATTCTGTGACAAACGGAAATTAGCTCATATAAAAGCAGAGGATAAGGATGAAAAAAGAAACCTATCTCAAAATGACCAGACCGTTTCGCAAAAATGCGAAGCTGGCGAGGTCGTTACATATAATAAACAAGATAATTACATATGCAATGGTGGCGCTATATATGGGACTCCTGGCCTATTACGCCTGCAATCAGGACGCAAACCTAGTGAGAGCCATAATTGTACCAATGGACAGCTTCATAATAGTGACAGTATTCAGATATATACTGAACAGAAAACGCCCATATGAGCACTTTGAAGTCCCCCCAGTAATCCAGAAGGACACAGCAGGAAAATCCTTCCCCAGCAGGCATGTATTTTCAGCCTTTATAATAGCAATGACCTATTTGTGCTGGAGCCCATATGTCTGGGCTGGTGTAGTGCTTCTTGTGCTGGCAGCAGGTATGGCTGTAGTCAGAGTAATAT
>CAVFAM010000192.1:2335-8844 GCA_963620375.1 Bacteroidaceae bacterium | reverse complement strand
GTCATAGCAATAGTTATAATATTAGCAGCCGGCATAATAAACACGCCAGCAAACAAGGCGAAGCTCGTGCTTAATCTCTGGCATGATGATTTTGAAGCAAATTCAATCAGCGCATTGCATAATAGCAATGTAAAAGACAAGCTGCATGGGGTCAGGCTGGATGGAGTTTTCAAAAATGAGGCTTCTGGAAATGAAGAGACAGGGATAGTGCAGTATAGAGTCAAAGCCCATGGTCTGCCACCAGCAGGGGCATATTATGGATTTTATTATAGTCCGGATGATGAGCCTGCTGCATATCAGAATATAGATTGCAGATTGAAGGAAGAGGGGGAGAACCGTTGGAGCTGGAGTAAGGATGGAGCCAGTGGGGTGACCTATAAGATATGTGATAAGTTTTACTATTATAAGGCTGTGCTGTAGGTGATATATGTGTAGATTTTTAAAATAGAACTTGATAAAATAGACAGGAACAAAACGCTAACATGAGAATGAAAAATCCATTTTAAATATAGATGATTACAAGTGGATTACCAGGAAGGATAAAATGTAATGAACTACTCAGAATGTATAGAAAACGCAAGAGGAAAAATCGGAAACTACTGTAAAGCCTGCCCGGAGTGCAACGGCAGAGCCTGTAAAAACCAGATGCCGGGACCGGGAGCCAAGGGCATAGGCGACACAGCAATCCGCAACTATGATAAGTGGAAGGAAATCAGGCTTAACATGGACACGCTTGTAGAAAAACGTCCAATCGACACATCTCTATCCCTGTTTGGCAAAGAGTTTAAGTATCCATTTTTTGCTGGACCGGTTGGAGCCGTGAACCTCCATTATGGCGATTGCCTGAACGATGTGTCATACAATGATATTCTGGTGTCAGCCTGTGCTGAGTTTGGAATCGCAGCCTTTACAGGAGACGGAGTTGACAGCAATGTCATGCTTGCAGCCACAAAAGCAATCAAAAATGCAGGAGGCTTTGGAATACCGACTGTAAAGCCATGGAATATGGAGCTTATCAGAGAAAAGCTTGAGCTTGTAAAAGAATCAGGGGCGTTTGCTGTGGCAATGGATATTGATGCAGCAGGGCTTCCGTTTTTGAAGAATCTCAATCCGCCAGCTGGCAGCAAATCTGTTGAAGAGCTCCGTGAGATTGTGGATGCAGCAGGACTGCCCTTTATAGTAAAAGGCATCATGACTGTAAAGGGAGCGCTAAAAGCAAAGGAAGCAGGAGCCTCAGCAATAGTTGTATCAAATCATGGAGGACGGGTTATGGACCAGTGCCCGGCAACTGCGGAGGTATTAGAAGAAATCGCAGATGCGGTAGATGGCTCTATGAAAATCCTGGTGGACGGTGGAATCCGCTCCGGAGCAGATGTCTTTAAGGCATTGGCACTTGGTGCAGATGCGGTGATTATAGCCCGCCCATTTGTAACTGCCGTGTATGGTGGTGGAAGAGAAGGTGTGGAAGCATACATACAAAAAATCAGTGGTGAGCTGGCTGATACCATGGCGATGTGTGGAGTGGCTTCGCTGGAGGAAATCAGGCGGGACTGCGTGAGGAGATACGGAAAACCTGCCACTGGCAGCTTTTCTGCATACTAAGGCATAAAAGAAAAATCGGATGGCGTTTAACCATCCGATTTTGTGTATTAATGAAAATTATTTTACAACAACCTTAGCAAACTTCTTCTTACCACGTCTCACGATAAGTCCGTCACCAGCAAAGGCATCCTTAGCATACTTTGTAGAAATATCAGTAACCTTTTCATCTGCTACAGACACACCACCCTGCTGTACATTTCTGCGGGCATCTCCACGAGATTCACAAAGACCAGCCTTCACGAGAACTGACATGATATCCAGGTCTCCGTCAGCAAAATCCTCATCAGAAAGCTCAACTGTAGGCATGTTTGCATTGTTTCCGCCACCTGCGAAAAGTGCGTGTGAAGCTTCACGAGCCTTGTCAGCTTCTTCATCGCCGTGTACAAGCTTTGTGAGCTCGTATGCGAGAATTTCCTTAGCTTCGTTGAGCTGTGAGCCTTCCCAGCTTTCCATTTTCTCAATCTCATTTCTCCAGTACTGGAAGAAATCAAATGGTGAAGTCTTGTTTGGATCAAGCCATACAGCATTTCCGGCAGTCTTTCCCATCTTGTTTCCGTTTGAGTCTGTGAGAAGAGTGATTGTCATGGCGTGAGCGTCTTTTCCGAGCTTACGGCGGATAAGCTCTGTACCGCCAAGCATGTTGCTCCACTGGTCATCTCCACCGAACTCCATGTTACATCCGTATTTCTGGTATAACATATAGAAATCGTAGCTCTGCATAATCATGTAGTTGAACTCAAGGAAAGAAAGTCCTTTTTCCATTCTCTGCTTGTAGCACTCTGCACGGAGCATGTTGTTTACGCTGAAGCAGGCTCCAACCTCACGCAGAAGCTCAACATAATTCAGGTTCAAAAGCCAGTCGGCATTGTTTACCATCATAGCTTTTCCTTCGCCAAAGTCGATGAATTTTTCCATCTGTTTCTTGAAGCATTCAGCATTGTGATCGATATCTTCCTTTGTGAGCATCTTACGCATGTCAGTTCTTCCGGAAGGGTCTCCAATCATTGTTGTTCCGCCGCCAATCAGGGCGATTGGCTTATTTCCAGCCATCTGAAGACGCTTCATAAGAGTAAGTGCCATGAAGTGTCCGGCTGTAAGGGAATCAGCAGTACAGTCGAAACCGATATAGAATGTTGCTTTTCCCTCGTTAATCATATTTTTGATTTCTTCTTCGTTTGTCACCTGGGCGATAAGACCACGGGCAACAAGCTCGTCATAAATTGTCATGTTTTAAAACCTCCTTTTTTAAAAGCACCTTTATGTGTGCATACAGAGAACCTGCCACCGGCAGTTTCTCTTGCATACTTTGGCATCAAAAAACCCCCGTCCTGTTTAAGGACGAGGGGGATTGTCTCGTGTTACCACCTTAATTCGCACACTGCTCACACAGCCTGCCTTAGTAAGTGTCCTACAACACTTAAGCATCTATAACGTGCGCCACTCCGTTGCAGCCTACTCATATTTCGGTGCAAAGCTCCGAGATGTATTCCTTTTGTGCTTCCCATGCGCCTCTCATCAGCCGGCAGCTTTCTGTATGTTTCACATAAAAGTACTTGTTCTCTTCATAGCCTGTGAATACTTCAATTGGCTTTATTATAATTACATTGAGGGGAAATTGTCAATAAGAATTGACAAAAGCACGCAGACTTGGTATAGTAAATAAAACTTTGAACTAAATATATTCCGTGAGGGAGTAGTTCGCGAGAAATCGTGACTTGTCAACATACCGGTCATATAATTATGACCTGGCAGGTCTTAAAGAATGAGACTCATGTATACGCAGAATGTCTAAGGGGCAGACTGGGTATACGTGGGTCTTTTTATTTTGAGCTGGTATGGCACTGTATACAGGAGAAATGAAGACAGTTTCTCTGCATGTATATAGGAAAAGACGTGAAATATATCCACAATTCGGAAAATATATTAGGTTCAATTAATATAAAATGTATAAACACGAATCAGGAGGAAAAAATGGGAAACTATATTAACAGTGCTCCAATGGCGCTAGTCTTAGTGCTTTTGGTAGTCGGATTTGTCTTTTTGGTAAAAGGAGCGGACTTTTTCGTAGAGGGAAGCTCAAGCGTGGCAAAAAGATTTCATGTGCCATCACTTATCATCGGACTCACAATCGTAGCAATGGGAACATCGCTTCCAGAGACCGCAGTAAGTGTAACTGCATCAGTGGTAAACAACAATGCCCTTGCTGTAAGTAACGCAATCGGTTCAAATATCTTTAATCTTATGGTTGTAATTGGATTTTGCGCAGTGCTCACACCAGTGGCTGTAGACAAGCAGACATTAAAGAGAGATTTTCCTTTCTCAGTATTGTGTGCTGTGATTTTACTGGTACTTGGCTTTATCGGAATGGAGCTGGGACATGTGGACGGCATAGTACTCTTAGTGCTTTTTGCCATATATATTGTTGTCCTTGTCAGAGTGGCGCTTAAGCATAAAAACAGTGCAGAGTCAGAGCTTGAGGAGGAGACAGAGGAAATAAAGCTTATCTCCATGCCACGAAGCCTTGTATACATTGTATTAGGAGGCGCAGCAATCGCAATCGGTGGCGATATGGTAGTAGATACAGCCAGCAGAATTGCAATAGATTTTGGTATGTCCCAGACACTTGTAGGACTTACAATTGTATCAATAGGAACATCACTTCCAGAGCTTGTGACATCTATTGTTGCAGCCAGAAAGAACGAAGTGGATATGGCACTGGGAAATGCCATAGGCTCAAATGTGTTCAATTTCCTCATGGTACTCGGAATAGCATCTGCCATTAGTCCAATTGCATTTATCACAGAGAACATAATCGACATCATTGTACTTATAGTTTTTTCAATCATTGTATGGATTATGGCGTGGACAAAATCAGAGCTTAAGAGAGGCGAGGGCTTCCTGATGCTTATTATGTATGCTGCATATGCGGTATATATCATAGTAAGATAGTCATTCACATGAGTAATCAGTGAAAAACAAACAATTCAAAATTTGCATTTATACAGAGAGAAAATTTACACAAAGGAAGGTAAATATGTTATTATTTTTAAAAGTGCTATTGACAGAATTCATAGCAGAAATGGGTGACAAAACCCAGCTTATGCTTGTCGCAATGACATCAAAATATAAGACAAGGGATATTATAATCGGAACTGGTGTGGCAATCTTAGTCCTTAATGGTCTGGCAGTTTTAGCAGGAGGACTCGTTGGAGAATTAATTCCAGAGTGGATTATAAAGCTTATAGCAGCAGGAGCATTCCTCTATTTCGCTGCAAGCACACTTGCAGGCGATGATGACGAGGAGGAAGAGGCAGGAGAAAACAAAATCTCCTTTGCACCGCTTGCAGTTTTCTGCACATTCTTTGTCGCAGAGCTTGGAGATAAGACACAGCTCACAGCCATTACCTTTGGAGCAAACGAAGGAATCGGCGCAGCATTAATCGTATGGATTGGCTGTTCAATAGGTCTTTTTGCAGCAGACATAATCGGAATGCTTGTAGGCAGGCTCTTACAGAACAAGGCATCTGAGGAAGTGCTTCACACCTTGGCATTTGCAATCTTTGCAGTGTTTGGAGTGTATACACTTTTCCAGGGCATGAATATCCTGTTACCAGCTGGCAAAAATCTTGCAATAGGCATAACAGCAGCAGTAGCAGTGATTTTTGCAATTGTCTGCTTTGTACTTTATAGAAAAAACGCTGCTAAGCAGCCACAAAAATAGAAAGAGGGGAGATTATCATGGCAATTGATTTTGGAAAACTCAAGACTGATTTAGTCTCAGCAGGAAAAGAGGTCGGAGGCAAGGTCACAGAGGCATCAAATGTAGCAAAGCTTAAGCTTGATATCCGTGCAAAAGAGGACTTTATGGAAAAGCAGTTTGCTGAGCTTGGAAAGGCATATTTTGAGGCTCACAAGGAGGATGAGGAAGTTCCTGAGAAAGACTATTTTGCTTCTATCATTGAGGCACAGACACAGATTGATTCCTTGAAGGATGAGCTTATGGATGTGCAGGGAGCTGTTACATGTCCGCAGTGTGGAGTGAAGCAGGCGAAGGGAAATTCGTTTTGTGCAAATTGTGGGGCGTCGCTTTTGGATTGATTAGTTGACTTTTTCTATAACTCGTGATAGATTAAAGCTATTACAGAGCAAACACGTAGAAAAAGAGAGTACCTTTGCCTGAGATTTACAGAGAATCCCTAAGCCGCAGGCTATGCTGAGAGGGGACGATTAAGGACATTGGGAACATGGCTTTGGAGTGGCAGAGCTGAACCTGCATTTTTGCATGATACATATGTCAGGATAAGTTTTGACGGGAACACCCGTTATAGTGGAGGATATTTCAGGCATAATATATTCTGAGATATTTACAGAGACATGGGCTGTGAGGTCTGTGTGAATAGAAGTGGTAACGTGATTATTTCGCCTTCTAGAGGATGTACATTCTCTGGGAGGCGTTTTTATTTTGAAGGGAGACACACAATGACAAACAAAGGAAAGTATTATATTACAACCGCCATTGCTTACACATCAGGTAAGCCTCATATTGGAAACACATATGAGATTATTCTGGCAGACGCTATCGCCAGATACAAAAAGGCAGAGGGCTATGACGTACATTTCCAGACAGGAACAGACGAGCATGGTCAGAAGATTCAGGAGAAGGCAGAGGCTGCCGGAATCACTCCGAAGGAATATGTAGACAATGTATCAGGAGAGGTTAAGAGAATCTGGGATTTAGTAAACAGCTCATACGACAGATTCATCCGTACAACAGATGAAGACCATGAGAAATGTGTAAAGAAGATTTTCAAGAAGCTCTACGATCAGGGAGACATCTATAAGAGCTCATACGAGGGACTTTACTGTACACCATGTGAGTCCTTTTGGACAGAGTCACAGCTTGTAGA
>CAVFAM010000192.1:0-2325 GCA_963620375.1 Bacteroidaceae bacterium | reverse complement strand
GTGGACGTGAAGTAAAGCCAGCCAAGGAGGAGGCATATTTCTTCAAGATGAGCAAATATGCTGACAGGCTTATTGATTATATCAACACTCACCCAGAGTTTATCCAGCCGGTATCACGTAAAAATGAGATGATGAACAACTTCCTTTTACCAGGACTTCAGGATCTCTGCGTATCCCGTACATCCTTCAACTGGGGTATTCAGGTAGACTTTGATCCAAAGCATGTAGTATATGTATGGCTTGATGCCCTCACAAACTATATCACAGGTATCGGATATGACCCTGATGGTTCAACAGAGGAGTTCAAGAAGAACTGGCCGGCAGACCTTCATCTTATTGGAAAAGATATCGTGAGATTCCATACAATTTACTGGCCTATTTTCCTGATGGCACTTGACCTCCCACTTCCAAAGCAGGTATTTGGTCATCCATGGCTGCTCCAGGGTGGAGAGAAGATGAGTAAATCAAAGGGAAATGTAATCTACGCAGATGACATGGTTGATTTATTCGGAGTAGATGCAACCAGATATTTCGTGCTTCATGAGATGCCATTTGAAAATGATGGAATCATCACATGGGATTTAGTAATCGAGAGATTTAACTCAGAGCTTGCAAACGTACTTGGAAACCTTGTAAACAGAACTGTTTCAATGACAAATAAGTATTTTGACGGCATAGTAAAGAGCACAGGCGATACAGCAGATCAGGCAGATATCGATGCAGATTTAAAGGCTGTTGTCACAGGAGCAAAGGAAAAAATTGCAAAGAAGATGACAGACTTAAGAGTTGCAGACTCTATCACAGAGGTATTTGCAGTATTCCGCCGTTGCAACAAGTACATCGATGAGACAACACCATGGGTACTTGCCAAGGATGAGGCAAAACAGGACAGACTTGCAGAGGTACTTTACAACCTCACAGAGGCTATCACAATCGGAGCCAGCTTACTGCACCCATTCCTGCCAGAGACAGCAGAAAAGATTGTAGGGCAGCTTAACACATCCCTTCGTGATTTGGACGATTTGGATAAGTTTGGACTCTATGTAAGTGGAACAAAGGTTACAGATAAGCCAGAAATCCTCTTCCAGAGACTTGATGCCAAGGAGGTTATGCCAAAGGTAGAAGCTATCCAGGCTGCACAGAAGGCTGAGTATGAGGCAGAGCAGGCAAAACTTGGACTTGCGCCAGAGGGCAAATCAGAGGATAATGAGGATGTAATCGATATTGAGGCAAAGCCAGAGATTACATTTGAAGATTTTGAGAAAATGCAGTTCCAGGTTGGTGAAATCGTAGCATGTGAAGCAGTTGCAAAATCAAAGAAGCTTCTCTGCTCACAGGTTAAGATTGGAAGCCAGACAAAGCAGATTGTATCAGGAATC
Source organism: Bacteroidaceae bacterium (assembly GCA_963620375.1). Lineage (GTDB taxonomy): Bacteria > Bacillota > Clostridia > Lachnospirales > Lachnospiraceae > Roseburia. The sequence continues at coordinate 946 of CAVFAM010000192.1, read as the reverse complement.
CGCAAATACTACTCTCCAGAGGAGATGGTAGGTAAAAAGGTAATGGTACTTGTAAACTTAAAGCCAGCTAAGCTTGCAGGCGTGCTTTCAGAAGGAATGCTCTTATGTGCAGAGGATGCAGAGGGAAATCTCGCACTTCTCACACCTGAAAAGCCAATGCCAGCAGGAGCTGAAATCGCCTAGGCTGCGAGCTGCCCACCGCGAGTCGTAAAGAAGTAATAACATGTATACAAGGAGGATGTCCATGGAAGAATATTTTGATATTGTTGATGAAAATGGAAACCCAACAGGTGAGACAATTGAGCGAAAAGAAGCCCACCGCAAGGGCATTCTCCACAGAACTGCCCATGTATGGATAGCCCGCAGGCGAAATGGCAGAGTCGAGCTTCTGCTTCAGAAGAGGTGCCAGGACAAGGATTCATTTCCGGGCTGCTATGACATATCAAGTGCAGGGCATATACCAGCAGGGGCAGATTATGTAGAGTCTGCTCTTAGAGAACTAAAGGAAGAGCTGGGAATCGATGCAACAGGTGATATGCTACAGGAATGTGGCTTTCACAGGATGCACTTTGATGACGTATTCCATGGGGAAGAGTTTATAGATAACCAGCTTGCAAAGGTATATCTGATGTGGCTTGACAGGGAAGCAGAGGATTTCACAGTCCAGGTTGAGGAAATCGACAGTGTAATGTGGATGGACTTTGAGGAATGTAAGAAGGCTGTGGAAAACAACAGTATTCCAAACTGTATTGACCTCGCAGAGCTTCATATGCTGGAGACATATTTTTAATATATCTTAAATTTAGGAGAAAGATATAAATATGGTAAAAGTTACTAAGGATTCATCATTAGATGAAATCAAGAAAGAATTTGAGCTTGTAAACAAGAAGATGGAGGGCTTGGAAGCAAAAGAGCCAGCCGATGAGAACAGTGCAGAGTATGAGGC
>CAVFAM010000191.1:0-12783 GCA_963620375.1 Bacteroidaceae bacterium | reverse complement strand
TTGAACCTCTAAATCCAAGACCACCAGCACTTGCCCATGAAAGAGCGTTTCCTTCTGCATCTGTTAATGTAACGATAGTGTTATTGAAAGATGCCTGAATATGTGCCTGTCCGCGTTCAACGTTTTTCTTTACACGCTTTTTAGTTGTTTTCTTTGCAACATTCTTAGCCATTTTTAAACTAACCTACTTTCTCAAATAATAAACGAAGTAAAACAATTACTTCTTCTTGTTTGCTACTGTTCTCTTTGGACCCTTACGAGTTCTTGCATTAGTCTTTGTCTTCTGACCACGAACTGGAAGTCCCTTTCTATGACGGATACCACGATAGCATCCAATCTCCTGAAGTCTCTTAATATTTAAAGCGATCTCTCTTCTTAAATCACCCTCAACAGTAGTTGTCTCGTCGATAACTGCGCTGATTCTCTTAACCTCGTCATCTGTAAGATCTCTAACACGAGTACTTGGATCAACATTAGCTGCTTCAAGGATACGATTAGCACTTACTCTACCGATTCCGTAGATGTAAGTTAAGCCGATTTCTACACGTTTTTCTCTTGGTAAATCTACACCTGCAATACGAGCCATGTGTGTTTACACCTCCATAAATATTTTTCCTAATCAATATTGTAGCGACGTGTCTGCAACAACACCTCTATAACCGAAAACCACTCTCCTACAGCTACGGTTGCACGTCCTGAAATGTGTGTACTCAAGTGCTTTCCCATATTTTGCATTTTCGTTATACGCCACTCGGTATTATAGCGCATAGCCAGACTGCTCTCTGTTTATTATGAACAGCGTCAAATTGAATTTGCGCTGCAGCCGCACATAATTTGTTTGAAAAGGTTATTGTGACCTTACGCACAAATAACAGGGTTGTATATATAATTAACCCTGTCTCTGTTTATGCTTAGGATTCTCGCAGATAATTCTGATGCTTCCTTTTCTTTTAATAACTTTGCACTTTTCGCACATTGGTTTAACTGATGATCTAACCTTCACAGCAAATCCTCCTTTCTCAATGAAAGTCCCTTATTAGGGATACTTTTCCAAAAGTGTCCGAGTAGTATTATACACGGACACTTTCAAGAAGTCAATACATTTTCTTATTTATCTCTCCAAATAATTCTGCCCTTTGTAAGGTCATATGGAGACATCTCAATTGTAACTTTATCACCTGGTAAAATTCTGATAAAGTTCATTCTGAGCTTTCCACTGATTGTAGCTAAAATCTGATGTCCATTCTCAAGCTCTACCTTAAAGAATGCGTTTGGTAATTTTTCAACTACAACTCCTTCAACTTCAATAACATCTGCCTTAGACATTTATATATCCTCCTGTCATAAATCTGTCTCATTTGGTCTAAAATAACTCCAGAAAACCAGCTGCTTTCTCATCCTCAGTCAAGGATAGGATTTCCGGCTTATTGTCTGTTATAAGTATTGTATTTTCATAATGGGCTGACAGTGAATGATCCTCTGTGACAACTGTCCATTCATCATCCATCCACACAACATCAGCCGTTCCCATGTTAATCATGGGTTCGATGGCTAAGGTCATGCCCGGCTTAAGCTTTATGCCCCTGTGAGGCCATCTCTGCCTGAAATTAGGTATCTCCGGCTCCTCATGCAGGTGTGAACCTATGCCATGACCCACAAGGTCATATACCACACCATATCCAAAGCTCTCTGCGAAGTCACCTATGGCTCCTGATATATCAAAAAGCCTGTTGCCTGCCTTTGCATTTTTTATGCCCTGAAAGAAGCTTAAGCGTGTTCTTTCTATAAGATACTGTGCTTCTTTACTTATCTCTCCAACCCCGACTGTTCTGGCTGCATCTGAGTGGTATCCCTTATAGATAACTCCTGCATCCAGGCTGACGATATCGCCTTCTTTTATGATACGATCCGCTCTTGGGATTCCATGCACTACCTCATCATTTACAGATACACAGATTGATGCCGGGTATCCACAATAATTTAAAAATGAAGGCTCGCACCCATAACTCCGAATCATTTCTTCACCCAAACGGTCCACATCAAGTGTGGACATCCCAGGTTTAATTGCTTTTCCAAGCTCCTGATGTACGGCAGCAAGGATTCTTCCTGCCTCTCTCATCAATTCTATTTCCTGAGCTGATTTAATCGTTACAGACATTATTATTCACCTAATATTGCAACGATAGCGGCAAATACGTCGTCCATCGGTTTTGTTCCATCTACTGACTTTAAAATCCCCTGAGCATTGTAGTACTCAATAAGTGGCTGTGTCTGATCATGATATACTGTGAGACGCTTCTGGACTGTCTCTGGCTTATCATCATCACGAAGCACTGTCTCGCTGCCACATGCGTCACATTTGCCCTCAACCTTTGTTGGGTTGAATACGATGTGATATGTTGCTCCACAATTCAAGCATGCTCTTCTTCCACCCATACGCTTTACGATATTCTCATCTGGAACATCTACGTCGATTGCAAAATCCATAGTCTGATTAATTTTCTTTAATGCAGCATCAAGTGCCTCAGCCTGTGGAATTGTTCTTGGGAAGCCGTCCAATACGAATCCGTTCTTGCAGTCATCCTGCTGGATTCTGTCCATTACCAGGTCACATGTAAGCTCATCTGGAACTAATGCTCCCTGATCCATATATGTTTTTGCCTTTTTACCTAACTCTGTTCCGTTCTTGATATTTGCACGGAAAATATCACCTGTTGAGATATGTGGAATATTGTATTTTGCAGCAATCTGCTTTGCCTGTGTTCCTTTTCCAGCACCAGGTGCTCCTAACATAATAATTTTCATAGTCTTCTCCTTATTCTCTATTATGCACAATAGGAGATACTGAAAACAGTATCTCCATATAGTACATTACTCATTTAAAAATCCTTTATAGTAACGAACCCTCATCTGTGATTCAACCTGTTTAAGTGTCTCAACTACAACACCTACAACGATGATGATTGATGTACCACCAAATGATACGTTTGCGTTGAATACACCGTTGAAGAAGATAGGAATCACTGCAACGATTGTAAGTCCAACTGCACCTATAAATACGATATAATTCAATATTTGATTTAAGTAATCACTGGTTGGTTTTCCAGGTCTGATACCAGGAACAAATCCTCCAGCTCGCTTCATATTATTCGCAACTTCTAATGGATTGAATGTAATCTGTGTATAGAAATATGCAAATGCAATTACTAATGCGATATAAACCACAAGTCCGATTGAGTAAACAGGATTCTCAGGGTCACACCAGTTAGACTGGGATAAACCTCTTAAAATCTTGCTTCCAATTCCTGTTCCATTACCCTTACCAAGTACACTTGCAATAATTACAGGTGTATACATAAGAGACTGGGCAAAAATTACAGGGATAACACCACTTGTGTTTACTTTAAGTGGAATATGTGTCTGCTGACCACTAACCTGCTTATTTCCACGAATCTTGCTTGAGTACTGAACTGGGATACGTCTCTCAGCTCCCTGAAGCACGATTACAAACATAACCATTACAACAATGATTGCAACGATAACAAGTGCTGCAACAACAGCCTTTGCTGTGTTTGTCTGGGATGCAATAAACTGTTCCCAGAGTGTTCCTAAATCCTCAGGCATACGGGAAATAATGTTAATTGTCAAAACGATTGATATACCGTTTCCAATACCCTTCTCTGTTATACGCTCACCAATCCACATAAGCACAGCAGAGCCTGCTGTGAGTGAAGTGATAACCATTATAACTGTAAGAGGGCTCTTATCTACAAGATAATTGCCCCTATAGAAGCCAATTGTCATTGCTACTGACTCAATCAGTCCAAGTGCAATTGTGAGATAACGGGTTATCTCTACAATCTTTTTTCTACCTTCTTCACCATCACGCTGGAGCTCTTCAAGCTTTGGAATCGCTATTGTGAGCAGCTGCATGATGATTGAAGATGTAATATATGGAGTAATGTTCAGTGCAAACACAGACATGTTCAAAAATGATCCACCGGTAATCGCATCAACAAATCCTAATCCATCAGAGGAATTGTTAGAAAACCAATCCTGAAATACAGATCCGTTTACACCCGGTATCGGAAGCTCACTTCCGATACGGATGACAATAAGCATCAGGAAAGTAAAGAGAATTCTATTACGAATATCTTTAATCTTAAATGCATTACGGAGTGTCTCGAACATTAGATCACCTCTGTTTTTCCACCAAGAGCTTCAATCTTTTCCTTTGCGCTTGCGCTGAATGCGTTAGCTGAAACTGTAAGCTTCTTAGTAAGTTCACCATTTCCGAGAATCTTTACGCCATCTCTTGGGTTCTTTACGATACCAGCTTCAACTAATGTATCTACAGTTACTACTGTATCATTGTCGAAACGCTCAAGAGTTGAAATATTAATTGCTACGATTGTCTTTGTGTTTCTATTCTTGAAACCTCTCTTAGGCAATCTTCTGTATAATGGCATCTGTCCACCTTCGAAACCAATTCTAGGTGCTCCAGAACGAGCCTTCTGACCCTTATGACCCTTACCAGCAGTCTTACCGTTTCCTGAGCCGTGTCCACGGCCTCTTCTGAAATTATCACTATGCACTGAACCTTCAGCTGCCTTTAAATTAGATAAATCCATCACGGTACCTCCTTGTCTTATTCTTAAACTTCTTCTACCTTAACGTATGGTGCTACTTTGCGTACAGCTCCCTGTGTAGCTGCATTGTTTGGTAACTCTACTGTCTTTCCTAACTTAGTAAGACCAAGAGCTTCAATAGTCTTCTTGTTCTTTGGAACAGCACCAATTGTAGATTTAATTAATGTAACTTTAACCTTATCTGCCATTTTGCGTTCCTCCTTAACCTAAGATTTCTTCTACAGATTTACCACGAAGTTTTGCAACCTCTTCAGGGCTTCTTAACTGTGAAAGAGCCTCGATTGTAGCAAGTACTACGTTCTGCTTGTTGTTTGATCCTAAAGATTTTGTACGGATATTCTGGATACCTGCAAGCTCACATACTGAACGAGCTGGACCACCAGCGATAATACCAGTACCTTCAGGAGACTTCTTTAATAATACGGAAGCACCTGTAAATTTTCCTGTTACATCATGTGTGATTGAGTTGTTCTCATCTAACTTAATGCTGATCATGCTCTTGATTGCATCTTCTTTACCTTTGCGGATAGCTTCAGGAATTTCAGCTGCCTTTCCAAGTCCTGCACCAACATGGCCGTTCTTGTCACCAACAACAACAAGTGCTGTGAAACGCATGTTACGTCCACCTTTAACAACCTTTGTTACACGCTTGATGTCAACTACCTGGTCAACTAATTCTAATTGACTAGCATCAATGATTTCACGTTTCATGTTTGTCTCCTCCTAAAACTCTAAGCCAGCTTCTCTTGCTGCTTCAGCTAATGCTTTTACTTTTCCTGCGTAAATGAATCCGCCTCTATCGAAGACAACAGTTGTAATATTCTTATCTAATGCTTTCTTTGCGATTACAGTACCAAGCTTTGCTGCTGCATCTAAGTTATTAGTTTTCTCGATCTCTGCCTTTACATCCTTATCGAGTGTAGATGCAGAAACGAGTGTATTTCCAACTGTATCATCAATAATCTGAGCATACATATGGTTATTGCTTCTGAATACAGCTAAACGAGGACGCTCTGCTGTACCAGCAAGATGATTACGCATTCTGTTATGTTTCTTTACACGAACTTCTGTTCTTGATTTCTTACTAACCATTTCTTGTCCACTCCTTTAATTATTTTTTACCAGTCTTACCAACTTTACGTCTAATAACTTCATCAGCATATTTGATTCCCTTGCCCTTATATGGCTCAGGTCTTCTCTTATCTCTGATCTCAGCTGCGTACTGGCCGACTTTTTCTTTATCAATACCCTTAACAATGATCTTGTTATCCTGAACTTCTGACTCGATTCCTTCTGGATCTGTCATCTCAACTGGATGAGAATATCCTAAGTTAAGTGTAAGAACCTTTCCAGACTTAGAAGCTCTGTAACCAACACCGTTAACCTCAAGTGTCTTTGTGTAGCCTTCTGTTACACCAACAACCATGTTGTTAATAAGTGTTCTTGTTAATCCATGTAAGGACTTCATTTTCTTCAAATCATTAGGTCTTGTAACGATTACTTCGCTACCTTCTAATTTGATGTCCATCTCTGATGGGAGAGTTCTCTCAAGAGTACCCTTTGGACCTTTTACAGTCACATGATTATTTTCTGCAATTACAACTTCTACTCCAGCTGGAACTGCGATTGGCATTCTTCCTATACGTGACATGCCCGTACCTCCTTAATGTTTCTCCGCTTGTGGCGGGGTGCGTTTTAGGTTTCTATATATTATTTGGCTTCCACTCGACTACGGAGCCAGCTTCGTTTGCACTCGCTGCCTCTAAGTCTCGGGAAGGGCTTTCGGCCTACCAAACAAATGCGATTACTTCTCCACCAACCTGAAGCTTTCTAGCCTCTTTGTCAGTGATGATTCCCTGGTTTGTAGAAAGAATAGCAATTCCTAATCCACCAAGTACTGAAGGAATCTCGTCCTTACCAGCGTATACACGAAGACCTGGCTTAGAGATTCTCTTGATGCCTGTAATAACTTTTTCGTTCTTATCAGCACCATATTTTAATGTAATACGGATAACTTTGAAATTTCCATCTTCAACAATGTCATATTTCTCGATGAATCCTTCATCTACAAGGATGCCAGCGATTGCGATCTTGATCTTAGAAGCTGGAACATCTACTGTATCATGCTTTGCAGTGTTCGCATTACGAATTCTTGTAAGCATATCTGCGATTGGATCACTTGTCATCATCATGATATATATTTCCTCCTTAATTATCTGACGGTCTACCAAGAAGCTTTCTTAACGCCTGGGATCTGACCTTTATATGCTAACTCACGGAAACATACTCTACAGATTCCGTATTTTCTTAAAACTGAATGTGGACGTCCACAAATTCTGCAACGTGTGTAAGCTCTTGTAGAGAACTTAGGCTGACGCTGCTGTTTGATTTTCATACTTGTCTTAGCCATTAGAATCCCTCCTGATTATTTAGCGAATGGCATATTGAACTGTGTCAATAACTCGCGAGCTTCTTCGTCTGTCTTTGCAGTTGTAACAAAGATGATATCCATTCCACGAACCTTGTCTACCTTATCGTATTCAATTTCAGGGAAGATAATCTGCTCTTTAATTCCAAGTGCATAGTTTCCACGGCCATCAAATGCGTTAGGATTAACACCTCTAAAGTCACGTACACGAGGTAAAGCTAAGTTGATGAGACGATCTGCGAACTCATACATCTTCTCTCCACGTAATGTAACCTTACATCCGATAGGCATTCCTTCTCTAATCTTGAAGTTAGCTACGGCATTCTTTGCCTTTGTTGTAACTGCCTTCTGTCCTGTGATAGCTTCCATATCTTTTACAGCAGCCTCAAGGATCTTTGCGTTTTCCTTAGCTTCACCAACACCCATGTTAACTACGATCTTGTCAAGCTTTGGAATCTCCATTGTGTTTTTATATCCGAATTTTTTGACCATTGCGTCTTTGATCTCATTTTCGTACTGTTCTCTAAGTCTACTCAATGTTTAAATCCTCCTCTCTTGATTAATCGATAACCTTGCCTGTTGCCTTTGCAAAACGAACTTTCTTATCTCCGTCCATCTTGAAACCAACACGTGTTGTCTTTCCGTCAACAACGAGCATTACGTTTGAAGCATCAATAGCTGCTTCCTGGTGAAGGATTCCACCCTGCTGGTTAGCCATGCTTGGTTTAGCATGCTTTGTAACCATGTTTACTCCCTCAACAAGAAGTGTGTTATTCTTTGTATTTACGGCAATAACCTTGCCCTCTTTGTCTTTGTCTTTTCCAGCGATAACTTTTACTAAATCGCCTTTTTTGATTTTCATACTTGCCATCTTAGTCCTCCTATAATACTTCTGGAGCCAGAGATACAATCTTCATGAACTGCTTATCACGAAGCTCACGAGCTACTGGTCCAAAGATACGAGTTCCTTTTGGAGTTTTGTCATCTTTGATAATAACTGCTGCGTTTTCATCAAATTTAATATATGATCCGTCTTTACGACGAGCACCTTTTACTGAACGAACTACAACGGCCTTTACTACGTCACCTTTTTTAACAACACCGCCTGGTGTTGCATCTTTAACAGTAGCAACGATTACATCACCGATGTTCGCATATCTTCTGGTAGATCCACCCATAACGCGGATAACAAGTAACTCTTTAGCGCCTGTATTATCAGCAACTTTGAGTCTGCTTTCCTGCTGTACCATGCTTGTAGCCTCCTTTAATTATTTTGCTCTTTCCATAACTTCAACAAGTCTCCATCTCTTATCCTTAGATAATGGTCTTGTTTCCATAACTCTAACTGTGTCACCGATCTTTGCATCGTTGTTCTCGTCATGAGCTTTTAATTTATATGTCTTCTTAACGATCTTGTTGTAAAGTGGATGTCTTACGTTATCTCTTACAGCTACAACGATTGTCTTATCCATCTTATCGCTTACAACAACACCAACACGTGTTTTTCTAAGATTTCTTTCTTCCACGATTTAAAATCTCCTTTCTGATAGGATGTTTGATTACTCAGCAACTTTCTCTTTTTCTGTAATAACAGTCTGAATTCTAGCGATATTCTTACGAACCTCTGTAATTCTAGCTGTGTTATCTAACTGGTTAGTTGCATTCTGGAATCTTAAATTGAAAAGTTCTTTCTTAGCGTCAACAAGCTGAGCTTTAAGATCAGCAACTGACTGTGATTTTAATTCTTTAACAAATTCACTAGTTTTCATTTGATACACCGCCTTCTAAATCCGCACGAGAAACCACTTTACATTTGCAAGGTAATTTGTGTGTAGCAAGACGTAAAGCTTCACGAGCAACGTCTTCCGGTACTCCGGAGATTTCAAATAATACTCTACCTGGTTTAACTACTGCTACCCAGTACTCTAAAGATCCTTTTCCAGAACCCATTCGAGTCTCAGCTGGCTTAGCTGTTACTGGCTTATCAGGGAAGATCTTAATCCAAACCTTACCACCACGCTTTACGTAACGTGTCATAGCGATACGGGCAGCCTCAATCTGGTTAGATCTAATCCAACATGGCTCTGTAGCAACGATACCATACTCACCATTAGTGATTCTGTTACCTCTGCTTGCCTTTCCTGTCATAGAACCACGGAACTGTTTACGATGTTTTACTCTCTTTGGCATTAACATAATTACTGAGCTCCTCCTTCCTTGTTACCCTTTGTAGGAAGCACTTCGCCTTTGTAGATCCAAACCTTAACACCTACTTTACCGTAAGTTGTATCTGCCTCAGCGAATCCATAGTCAATATCTGCTCTGAGTGTCTGAAGAGGTGTTGTTCCCTCGTTGTATGTCTCTGTACGAGCCATATCAGCTCCACCCAGACGGCCTGAACAAGAAGTCTTAATACCCTTTGCTCCTGCCTTCATAGCACGACCCATGCAAGACTTCATAGCACGACGGAAAGAAACACGGTTCTCTAACTGAAGTGCAATGTTCTCAGCTACTAACTGAGCATCCTTGTCTGGTCTCTTTACTTCTTTAATATCTACAACAAGCTTCTTGTCTGTAAGCTTCTGAACTTCTGCTTTAATCTTCTCGATTTCAGCTCCGCCCTTACCGATTACAACACCTGGCTTTGCTGTGTAGATGATAACCTTAACTCTGTCTGATGCTCTCTCGATTTCAATCTTTGAAACACCAGCAGCATATAACTTTTTCTTTAAAAATGTTCTGATATTATAATCTTCTACTAAGTAGTCAGCAAAATCGTTTCCAGCATACCATTTGGAATCCCAATCTTTGATTACGCCAACTCTTATGCCATGAGGATTAACTTTCTGTCCCATGATTGCCTCCTATCTCTCATCAAGCACGATTGTAATGTGGCTCATTCTCTTCTCGATTCTATAAGCTCTACCCTGTGCTCTAGGATGAATTCTCTTCATTGTTGGTCCCTTATTTGCGTAGCACTCTGCTACATAAAGGTTCTCTGCCTTGTAATTCTTCTCCGGGTAATTATTCTCAGCATTTGCGATTGCTGACTCTAATAATTTCTTTACTAAGCTTGAAGCGTATCTTGGATTGTATGTTACGATAGCAAGTGCTGTGTTAACATCCTTTCCACGAATAGCATCTAATACGAAACAAGCTTTCTGAACAGACACTCTAGCATAAGATAACTTAGCTGAAGGTCTTGTATCTTTAACTTCGTTTCTCTCTCTCTTGATCTGGGATCTATGTCCTTTTGCCATGGATGAGTCCTCCTTTCAACTGAATCCTATTATCTTACGCCTGATTTCTTCTCGTCTTTTCCATGTCCTCTGTAAGTTCTTGTTGCAACGAACTCACCGAGCTTATGTCCAACCATATCCTCTGTTACATATACTGGAACATGCTTTCTTCCGTCGTGAACAGCGATTGTGCGTCCTACGAATGAAGGGAAGATTGTTGAACGACGTGACCAGGTCTTAATTACTGAATTGTCACCTGAAGCATTCAAAGCGTCTACTTTTTTAAGTAAGCTCTCATCAGCGAATGGTCCTTTTTTTAATGAACGTGCCATTTTTTCTTCCTCCTAATTATTTGATTGCACGACCGTCTCTTCTACGTACGATCATCTTGTTAGACTGTTTGTTCTTCTTTCTAGTCTTAAGTCCAAGTGCAGGCTTGCCCCATGGAGTACATGGTCCTGGACGTCCAACTGGAGCTTTTCCTTCTCCACCACCGTGTGGATGGTCGTTAGGGTTCATAACAGAACCACGAACTGTCGGGCGGATACCCATATGTCTCTTACGTCCTGCCTTACCAATATTAACGAGGTTGTGATCTCCGTTTCCGATAACACCGATTGTTGCACGGCACTGGATTGGAACCATTCTCATTTCGCCTGAAGGAAGACGAAGTGTTGCATACTTTCCTTCTTTAGCCATTAACTGAGCTGAAAGTCCAGCAGAACGTACTAACTGTCCGCCCTTTCCTGGGATAAGCTCGATGTTGTGAATCTGTGTACCAACTGGAATCTTCTCAAGTGGTAAGCAGTTTCCAACTCTTACCTCTGCGTCTGGTCCGTTCATGACTTTCATGCCATCTGTAAGACCTGCTGGAGCTAAGATGTAAGACTTTGTACCATCTGCATAGCAGATAAGTGCGATATTTGCTGTTCTGTTTGGATCGTACTCGATTCCGATAACAGTTGCTGGAATACCATCTTTATTTCTCTTGAAATCGATGATTCTGTATTTTCTTCTGTTTCCACCACCCTGGTGTCTAACTGTGATTTTACCCTGATTGTTACGACCAGCGTTCTTCTTTAAAGAAGTTGTAAGTGATTTCTCAGGAGTTGTCTTTGTAATCTCTGCGAAATCTGAACCAGTCATATTTCTTCTTGAAGGTGTATATGGGTTATACTTCTTAATTCCCATTTTGGTTCTCCTTTCGAGTGTTTTTAATCTCACGTCTTGACTTGACGTATATTATACCGAAGCCGCTTTCGGCTTACAGACCTGCGAAGATTTCGATATCCTTGCTGTCCTCTGTAAGCTGTACGATAGCTTTCTTTGTCTTAGCAGTCTTTCCTGTTACCATTCCACGACGCTTGTTCTTTCCGTCGCAGTTCATTGTGTTAACCTTAGCAACCTTTGTTCCTTCGAACATTCTCTCAACTGCTTCTTTAATCATGGTCTTGTTTGCTTCTGGATGAACTAAGAATGTGTACTTCTTCTCAGCCATTGCAGCCATGCTCTTCTCAGTTACTACTGGTTTGAGGATTACATCATAGTATTGTACGTTTGCCATTATGCATATACCTCCTCGATTGTTGCTACAGCAGCCTTTGTAACTACTACTGTGTCATACTTTAATACATCAAATACATTAAGCTCGTTTGTCTGAGCTGTCTTTACTGTAGGGATGTTTGCAGCAGATGCGATTACGTTCTTGTCCATATCATTTAATACTACAAGAGCCTTCTCAACCTTAAGGTTGTTTAATACCTCTGCAAATTTCTTTGTCTTGATTTCATCAAGCTTTAACTCATCAACTACAACAAGCTTGTTCTCAACAACTCTTGATGTAAGAGCAGACTTTAATGCAGCTCTCTTCTCTTTCTTGTTGAGCTTGAATGAATAATCTCTTGGTACTGGAGCGAATACAACTCCGCCACCTGTCCACTGTGGAGCTCTTGTAGAACCCTGACGTGCATGTCCTGTTCCCTTCTGTCTCCATGGTTTTCTTCCGCCTCCGCGAACTTCAGAACGTGTCTTAGCCTTCTGTGTTCCCTGACGGTTATTTGCAAGCTGCTGAAGAACAGCCATATGAACTAAATGCTCATTTACCTCTACGCCGAAAATGGAATCGTTTAATTCGATCTTATCGACCTCTTTACCTTCCATATTATAAACAGCTACCTTAGCCATCGTAAAGTTCCTCCTTTCTTAACTGTGCCTATTTAGATTTTACTGACTCTTTTACTGTAATAAGGGCTTTCTTAGCTCCTGGAACTGCACCCTTAATTAAAAGTAAGTTCTTCTCAGCGTCAACTCTTACAACCTCAAGATTCTGTGTTGTAACCTTTACGCTTCCCATATGACCAGGCATTCCTTTTCCTTTGAATACACGGCTTGGTGAAGAACAAGCACCGTTAGAACCCTGATGACGATGGAACTTAGAACCATGAGCCATAGGTCCTCTGTGCTGACC
>CAVFAM010000190.1:0-7912 GCA_963620375.1 Bacteroidaceae bacterium | reverse complement strand
AGAAAAGCCAAAGCAGAATGACGAGCCGGAACAGAAAGCTCCTGTAAATGATAATGAGGAAGCTGGCGGAAATCAGAGTAATGCAGTTAATGGTGGTCAGACTACAGACTGTCCGAAAGACAATGTGAGCAATCCACAGCCTGCATATGGTCTTTATTGAAGCTTTGGCACATTCGGCGGATAAGGCTGAGTCGGACGAGATTATGGTCACGTACAGGTCTAAATATGATATGAAGAAGTAAGAATCGTTGCCTTTGGAACTCCTGCTGCTAATGCTTTCTTCACTTCCTCTTTCTGCTCCGGTGTATACGACCAGTGCAACATTCGATTTGTGATGGTATCCTCCCATTTAGGCTTTTCCTTCTCAGGATTCCTTACAGGCTTAGCACCTACACTTCCACTAGAAGCGTTGCAGGAGTGATTATCTATGAAAGAAAATGCAAGACAAAAGAGTATGGGAAACGGACTGCGGACAGAAAATTGTCTGTAGTCCTTTCTTTTTGTGTGCAAACAAACGAAAGACTCATGAACACACAAAATACAGGCAGACACAACCATGCGGTCATTATTGCGTTAGAAGCATTGGTTTCCATGACACAGCTTCAGAAGGAAAGTTCTGAAATTTCAGGAAATGGTGTAAGATCAACCATCTGTATTGATGAGATTAATCTTGCGTTTTCCAATGCACAGAAGCTGACACTTGCAATTTGTGTACAGCCGGAAAATCAGGGGTTGTATGAGTATGTGAGCGCACAGTTAAAGACTTCACAGGAAGATGTGGCACAATATGAACAGGAACTGCTTGCAATGGATGAGTACTTTTCAGCGGATGACATGAAGACAATGCGGGAGATTTTTGATGAAATTGAAACCGCACAGACAACGATTGACACAATTATCAAACAGGCAAGGTCAGGAGATACAACTGCCGGTACACAGGCGAATGATATTATGACAAAGTGGTCTGACAGTATTGGAACGAAGATAGATACACTTATAACAAGCAATGATGCATATGTAAAAGAAAACATTCAGACACAGAAAGATTTATATAATAAAAACAGAATTATTTCAGCGGTTCTGGTTCTTGTTGCAATCGTAGCATTTATCGGAGTTATTATTATGATACTAGAAGCAATCGTGAAACCGCTTAGAAAGCAGACTAAAGAATTGAATGAAATTATTGATGATATCAAATCTGGTAAGGGTGATTTGACAAAACGTATTTCGGTTAAGTCGCAGGATGAAATTGGTATGGCAGCACAGGGAATCAATCATTTTATTGAGTCATTACAGAATATTATGTCTGATATTATACATAATTCTAATGCACTTGATGAGGTGGTTGGCAATGTTGCAGGAAGTGTAACATCAGCCAGTGACAGTGCAAGCGATATTTCTGCAATTATGGAGGAATTATCTGCTACAATGGAAGAAGTATCTGCTACAACGAATGGTGTAAGTTCTAATACTGCCACAACAGAAGAAATGGCACGGAAAATGGCAGCCAAGACGGATCAGCTGACCACTTATGTACAGCAGATGAAGACACGCGCTGTAGAGCTTGAACGTACGGCGACAGATAATATGCATAGTACCAACAGCATGATTGGAAATATTACAACGGAACTGAATCAGGCACTCGAGAATTCTAAAAGCGTTGAAAAAGTATCACAGCTTACTGATGAAATTCTTAGCATTTCCAGTCAGACAAATCTGCTGGCATTGAATGCTTCCATTGAAGCTGCCCGCGCAGGCGAGGCAGGTAAAGGCTTTGCAGTCGTTGCAGACGAGATCAGACAGCTTGCGGATTCTTCAAGAGAAACGGCCAACAATATCCAAACGATTAATGAACAGGTAATTGCAGCTGTACAGAGGTTGGTAAAGTCTTCAGAAAAGATTGTTTCATATATTAATGAAAATATCCTTCCGGATTATCAGTCTTTTGTTGAGGGTGGACAGCAGTATAGCGAGGATGCAGCCTATATTGATACAACAATGGTGGAATATTCTAAAGATACGAGGGGGGTTCTTGAAACCATGACAGAGATTGCTGAATCAATTGAAGGTATAAATCGTGCAATAGAGGAATCTGCTACGGGTGTAACGGATGCAGCTATCGGCATAGATTCACTGGTACATTCCATGAATACGGTAAGCCGCCAGATGGAAGAAAACAGTGAGATTGCTAAGAATCTGAAACGGGAATCTGAAGCATTTATTAATATGTAAGGAAGTAAGAACAGTATATGAACGATATATAAAGAGTTGTAATGATATACAAAAAGAAAATACATACAAATATCCGCATGAATTATTTGATGAGATACCTATGGGCATCTCGTTTTGTGACAGTACCGGCATGGTAGTTGATGGTAATCCTGCCGCTGTAGATATGCTTGGTACGAACAGGAAAATTCTGAATGCTTAAATATGCATATCAAATGATGACAGCAGGAAAGACGATAGCAAAAAGGACAAAAGACACCCAATCTTTCGGGTGTCTTTTTTGCTTTACCGGTATATTTCATTCGTAATCTTATAGCCGTTCCTGCCATTATGTTTTACAGAATACAACTGGCGGTCCGCATAGGAAAGAAGCTGCCAGATATCGATATTTTTGAACTGATCCAGCACAATGTATCCCTGTGAAACAGTCTGTATCCTAGTGGCAGATGTCAGATTTGGAAGCTGACTGCCTGCGGTATTATCCTGAATCTGCTGTGCGATCTGTTCGACAGCAGGAGTATCGACATCTACCAATAATACAACAAACTCATCCCCGCCATAGCGATAGATTCCGCCGGAACCTTTAATCGCTTTCAGGATAATCTGGCTGATTGCTGACAGATAGTGGTCACCCTGCAAATGACCATAAGTATCATTGACTTCTTTGAAATAATCTAAATCAATGATGCCTATACCGATTCTAGTATCGTTCTCGCTGGAATTTTTCTGTAACAGTTTGTAATCTTTTTCCAGCTTATAGCGGTTGCCAACACCGGTAAGCTGGTCAATATCAATATTCTTACGCTGTTCATCAATTTCATCAAATTCTTTTTTTATCTGAATCTTGTAATCAATATTGCCTGCTCTGTCTTTCCACGTCTGCTGACACATTTTCTTACATAGATCAACGTATGCTTGCTCTTCCTTCCAAAGTGACTCCTGATCTCCAATTTCCTCATAATATGTCAGACGAAACTCTTGAATTGCCACCAGAACATCTAAATCAATCATTTCCTCTGGAACCTCTTTAAATTCCTGGTCCATGCTGTCAATGATGCGCTTTAAGGTATCATATTCCTTCAAATCCAGTGCCAGATTTCCAAGTCTTTCAAAGTTATCCCAGATATTAAAACTGTCATCGGCATTTAATATCATCTCCACCAGTTCAGGAAAATTTTTACGAACTTCCGCTTCGCGTCCTGTTTTCATGAATAGGGCACTTTGTATAGTCAGATAATGGAAACGAAGACTTGCAACATCAGGATTCTCAATATAGGCATAGGCGTCCTCAAGGTATTCTTCTGCTTTCTCATAATTCGCGAGTTCAGAATATCCCATGCACAGATTCAGATTTGTCTTGTATGCGAGCAGTGCAAGACTCTCATTACCGGCATTTTTTTCCAGCTCCTTAAGAGACAGTTCGAAATATTTGATGGACTGTTCAAAAGCACCTAATTTCTGGTATTCTGCACCAATGTTATTGTAAATCTTGGAAGCTATAATTGAGACATCATTCTGTATAGCTGCGGAAAGACCCGAAAGATAATGCTCAAGTGCCATCATTTCATTACCCAGCCCGCCATAGATAATACCGGTCAGATTCTCCAATCCACAATATAACTGGGCATCCGTCTCCGGACTAATCTGCGTTGCTGCACGCTTTGCAAGGGTGAGAGCGTCACCATATTTGCCATCAATTGTCAGTTTTAAACTCTCTTCGTAACATTCCCTGCCAAAGGAACTTACATCCACCATTTTGTCTGGCGTATTATGGATTCCATTTAAAAGTTTATTGAAATCATCCACGCTCATCGGACGGTAGAAAAAATATCCCTGAACGATATCGCAGTCTGCCTCTTTCAGAATATCGAGCTGTTCCGTATGCTCAACACCTTCTGCAATAAGTCCGAGTTCAAGAAGCTGTGCCATCTGTATGACAGATTCGATGATATTACGTCCTTTCGCACTATTTTCCTCGGTCAGGTCAAAAAACTTCATATCAAGCTTTATCACATCTGCTTCAATGTCTTTTAAAATATTGAGTGCAGAATAGCCGCTTCCAAAATCATCGATTAAAATCATAAAGCCGGAAGCTTTTAACTGATTGATGGATTCGTAGATGGCGGCATTATCAGTGACAAAGGCAGACTCTGTAATCTCAATGTGGATATATTCCGATGCCACATCATATTGACTGCTCAAATCTGTCATAGTCTGATACACATCGATTTTACTGAAATCCTCTCTGGATACGTTAATCGAAATCGGTACGATGTCAAGCCCTTCCTGCTGTCTTTGTGCCTGCAGGGCGAATACACACTCCCAAAGATACCGATCAAGCTGTGTTACAAGTCCGTTTTGTTCCAGTGCTGGAATAAATGCCCCCGGTGAAATAAAGGTTCCCTCATGAATCCACCTCGCTAATGCCTCAGCTCCGACAATTGTATTTTTCGAGATTGAATACTGTGGTTGTAAATAAATTGTAAATTCCCTTTTCTCGATATATTCCTGTAACTTTTCTTTTGTTAATGAATCTACCATAACTCGTGATCCTTCCCTCTTACATGATGAAATTTAATATAGCATGTTTTGCGGTCAAATACAAGATTTCCAGCTTCTTGAGTTTCAACAAAATGTAATTAAGCAATGTAATATTGCAAAGACACCTGTACTTTGATATTATTTAGCTAGATAACAGCGACGGCGAGGTATTATCATTATGAATGTTACTATAGAACAAACCTTTTATATTATTTTAAGTCTGATGTGTGTGATGATTTTGTGGGTAATGCTGTGCCGTCTTTTGAGAGTTGCTGACAAGCATCTGAAGGCAAAGTCCCTTATTATCTGTAATGTTCTGGCTATTGTCGTCTGTGCCGTAGACCTTATTTCAGGACTCATATATTATGGAGCCCTGCAGGAGAGCAGGATATTTACATATGCTGTCAGCCTGACTGCGCATTTTTCACTGTTGTTCTTATCCTATTTCTGGTTTTTATACTCTGAGGGAGTTCAGAAGTCATGGTTTATAAAGACCCGTCTGAACCAGCTGCTGAGTGCAATACCAGGTCTTGCCATAGGATTGTGCCTGATTAGCAATTATTATAGCAAAATCATATTTTTTATAGATGATGAGGGGATTTACCACAGGGGAATTTTATTTGAACTGTTCATATTTTTTGAATGCTCCTATGCCATTTTCAGTGCTCTGAAGGCACTGCATCTCTCTTTTACAGAAGAACATTATGAGGATAGAAATAAGCTTCGTATAGTGGCATCCTTTGTCTGTCTGCCTATTATCAGCTCAATTATACAACAATATATGGTGGTGTCACCTATTATTTCCTGTGGCATTACTATGGGCTTTTTTTACGTATACAGCAGCCTGCAGCAGCTCTTTATATCCCAGGATGCACTGACAGGACTGGCAAATATGAATTCCTTTGATACATATATATCTGCCTGCATAAGGCATAAGCAGTCACATGGAAATATATATCTGATTTCAATAGATATAGCTGAATTTGCTGTGATAAATCATATATATGGCTCAGGTGAGGGGGACAAGCTCCTTAAGGATGTAGGTGAAATAATAAAAAAGGTAGTTCATGAGTATGAGGGCTTTGCTGCAAGGAGTGGAGCAGACGAATTCCTTATAGTTTTGGAGTCTGCAAACGAGCATACTGCCACATATGTATGCAGACAGCTGGAGAAGAAGGTCAGAAACTATAACAAACATTCAGAAGCAGTCTGCAAGCTGTGCCTGACCATGGGATATGCAGCCTATACTGGACAGACCATCCCACAGCTTATATGTGAGGCCGCAGAAAACAGAAAAACCTGCCATGATTCTAATAATACATATGCAGAAAGTGATGATGGTCTGCTGGCAGAAAATAATGGACAGAATGTCGCAGAACTGGATATCACAGGTCTGGATATGACCTTGTTCCCATTTCTGTCTGACTGGTCAGATAAGAACTACATTTTTATAACCAATCTGGAAACCAATGTTACAAGATGGACGCCAAATGCCATGGGATTTATGGGGCTTAAAGGCGAGTACATGTACGATGCAGGGGAAAAGTGGAGAAGCCTGATTCATCCTGATGAGGTTGAAGGTTATCAGAAAGAACTGGATGCAGTATTTACAGGCAGAAAAAAATATTTTGAAAAACTCTACCGTATTAGAAACAAGGACGGAGTGTATGTCAGCTGCCGCGGTTCGGCTCAGTTGATAAAGGGTGAAAATGGCAAGCCGGATTTGTTTGTCGGTGCAATTACAAATAATGGCATATCTGACAATGTAGATTCCACTACTAATCTGTGGGATACATATATGTTTCACAAATATATAGAAAATACCTTAGCAAGGAACCGTAATATTGCTGTGTTGGCAATAGGAATCTGCAAATATGGACACGTGAATAACACATATGGTTATGTACTTGGCAATGATCTGCTCAGGCAGTTCGCAGACCAGCTTTTTGCCTTTGTAAGACAAAATATAAAGCTTTTCAGGCTGGATGGGGCAAAGTTTGCCTTTGCCTGTGAAGACTGTGATGGAGAGAAGCTTGCAGAAATTTACAAAGAGATTCAGGAGGTTGCCCAGACCAGACTCTTTCTGGGAGAACATAACGTGCATTTAAAGGTTGCTGGTGGAGCAGCAGTTGTAAGAGATTATGACGGAGAGACTGATGCTATCTTAGCAAGTGCGGCGTACGCTCTTGAAACATCAAAGCACGAACGTCACGGTGAGCTTGTATTTTTCAATAATCAGGCAAATCAGACAGATGTATTTCAGGTAGAGAGGATTGCAGAAATACACAGAAGTGTAATGAATGACTGCAAGGGTTTCATGCTTTACTATCAGCCGATTGTAAATGCCAGGACTGGCTGCATAGAGGGAGCAGAAGCTTTGCTGAGATGGCAGAGTGACAAGTATGGTTTTGTCCCACCAGACCACTTTATACCATGGCTGGAGGAAGATCCCTGCATATACATTCTGGGTAACTGGATAATAGAAACAGCCATAAAAGCAGCTCTTGACTTCAAAAAGGTTATACCTAATTTTTTTATAAACGTGAATATTGCAGCGACCCAGCTTGAAAATCCATCTTTCAGGTCGGAGTTGCTGGATATAATAGACAGATACCACTTTCCTAAAAACGATTTGTGGATTGAACTGACAGAACGCTGCAAGGATTTAGATCATAACTTCCTTAAGTCAGAGATTATATTTTTTAAGAAAAATGGCATACAGGTGGCCTTAGATGATTATGGAACAGGTGCATCATCGCTTAGTCTGGCTATTGAGCTTCCGGTGACGGAGGTTAAAATAGATAAATCATTTGTAAATGATATAATGCACAATTCGCTGAAGCAGGCACTGGTTGAGTCGGTTATAACATTTGCGAGAAGGGTGAATATCAGATGTTGTATTGAGGGGGTGGAGAATCCAGAGGTGGCTGGATTTCTGCAGAAATTCAACCCAATGTACTATCAGGGATATGCATATTCCAGACCTATTCCAAAGGAAGAGTTCATGGAATTGCTTAACTGTGATGGCAGGCTATAAGAATCGAGGTGACATATAAAGCATGCAGTAGAAGCTGCCGGTGGCAGGCACTATGTATCATTTTTTGCGCCTGCCAGCTCAGAAATAGCCCTGATTACAGCCTGT
>CAVFAM010000189.1:0-4374 GCA_963620375.1 Bacteroidaceae bacterium | reverse complement strand
GGTGGTAGAGCACTTGACTTTTAATCAAGTTGTCCGGGGTTCGAGTCCCCGATGTCTCATCGAAAAAGACGTCTCTCAATCGAGAGGCGTCTTTTTGATGTTAGACATCGGAGGGCTCGAACTCCGGACAACGCAGTTGGTCGGGGCTCACGAGGTCCAGTGGACCTCGGCTTTGAGCCGACCGAAGCGGAGCGGAGACCGAATCCCCGTTTTATATACCAAAGTATGCAAGAGAAGCTGCCAGTGGCAGATTTTCTGTATTGCCTTGAATGGGTTGACTTATTGGGTTGACCAAAGTTTCAAATCCTCTAAAAAATCCCCCTTGCAAATTAACAAAATAAGTGTATCATATGTTGATGGTAAAATATTGAAAGCAACAGGAGTATAAAATATATGAGTACACAAGCAAAAAATACAATGGATATGACCCATGGCACACTGTGGAATAAAATCTTGATTTTTGCCCTGCCTCTTGCCGCCAGCAGTATATTACAGCAGCTGTTCAACTCAGTAGATACAGCCGTGGTCGGACGGTTCGCAAGCAGCCAGGCACTTGCCGCAGTAGGAAGCAATGGCTCACTTATATCCCTGCTCATAAATCTCTTTATAGGAATATCACTGGGCTCTAATGTGGTAATCGCCCACTACATAGGGCAGGGAGCGTATAAGAACATACAGGCAGCAATACACACAGCAATCGTGGTTGCCCTTGCCAGCGGATTTTTCGTCATGATACTGGGACAGTTTATAGCCAGACCAGTCCTGCTTCTGATGGGCACACCGGAGGATGTAATAGACCTTGCGGTTTTATACCTGAGAATATATTTACTTGGCATGCCATTTATCATGCTGTATGATTTTGGTTCATCCATACTCAGAAGCACTGGAGACAGCAGGCGTCCGCTCTACAGCCTGATAGCAGCAGGTGTGATTAACACACTTTTAAACCTTGTGCTGGTAATAGGCTTTAAGCTGAGTGTATCCGGAGTTGCAATAGCTACTGTGATATCTAATGTGGTAAGCTCTGGCATTGTGATTTATTTCCTCACACACGAGTCTGAGCCTATAAAGCTTGATTTGAAAAAGCTTGCGGTATCCACAGCTGAGCTTAAAAAGATATTAAAAATTGGAGTGCCGGCAGGCTTGCAGGGCATGATGTTTTCCATTGCAAATGTGTGTATACAGAGCACAATCAACAGCTTTGGTTCAGACGCCATAGCAGGCTCTGCCGCAGCACTTAACTATGAGTTTTTCTCATACTTCATGGTTAATGCCTTTGCCCAGACTACTGTCACCTTTACCAGCCAGAATTATGGCGCAGGGGAATACGGCAGATGTAAGAAAATATTCAGGATAGGTATGATGTTTTCTCTTATATCATGTGGACTTTTGTCGGCTGTCTTTGTAATAGGCAGAGGCTTTTTCCTGGGGCTCTACTCGACAGATGCCAATGTGCTGGTGTATGCAAACCAGCGTATCTGTATAGCTACGACCTTGGAGCTTCTCACATCAATCTATGAGATTAGTGCTGGTGCCATGAGGGGCTTGGGACATTCCATGACTCCTGCGGTTATCACCTTTATGGGCTCCTGTGTCTTGAGATTAATCTGGATATCCACAGCCTGTAAGATGGTACACGAGTTCTGGGTGCTTATGATTATCTATCCTATTTCATGGATTATCACAGGAATTGCCATGATGATTGCCTATGGCATGCTGAAACGTAAGATATTTAAGAAAAATCAGGTATAGTTTTCCTGAAATTTACATATTGATATGTCTGATATTTACATGGGAAGTATAAAATATAGCCCTAAAATAAATGAGAAGAGGATATCAGACAAAATGACTTATAAGGAAATAAGAGAAAACGAAGAAGTATGTGCCCTTATCAAAAAGGGAAATGAGAATCTGGGAGTTTTAGGCTTTACCGACCATTCGGAGGAGCACTGCATAGTTGTTGCGGAGCATGCAGCCCATATACTCAGGAAACTTGGCTATTCAAAGCATGATATAGAGCTGGTAAAAATAGCTGGCTTTATGCACGACATCGGCAATTCTATTAACAGGCGCAATCATGCTGAGTATGGCGGACTGCTGGCAAATGATATATTAAAAAATACAGACATGTCACTTGAGGACAGGATAAAGGTCGTATCTGCAATCAGCCACCATGACGAGTCTACAGGCGGCGCCACAGACATCATATCGGCAGCTCTTATCATAGCGGATAAGACTGACGTGAGAAGAGACAGGGTGAGGGAAAAGCCCAAGGCTGCCTTTGACAAGCATGACAGGGTGAATTATGCAGTCACACAGGCAAAGCTCAAGGTGGATACAGAGAAAAAAGTCATAGCCTTAAACCTCCAGCTGGATACCAAGATATGCACCATGTATGAATATTTTGACATTTTTTTAGGCAGAATGATGATGTGCAGAGGGGCGGCAGAGCTGCTTGGAGTGACATTTAAGCTCACAGCCAATGGTTCCAAGGTTCTGTAGGCGACTTTTTGATTCAAAATGTCTCACATTATATAGTTGCAAAAACAAACTTAAAATAGTAAAATTCTATCATATGAAAACATATTATTATGAAGATGAACTAAATGATGAGTTTTCCGAAGCCCAGATTACACCAAAGAGAATTGACGCAAGCTACAACTATTCTCATCATGGTAATGGAAGATGGATGGCTCATGTTTTCTGGTATAGAATAATTGCAAGGCCCCTTGCGTGGTGTTATCTTAAGATAGCATTTGGTCATAGGATTGTGGGAAAGGACAAGCTCAAAAAGCTTGGCAAAGATGGTTTTTTCATGTATGGAAATCATACCAATCCTGTGGCGGACGCACTTATTCCATCGATGGTGGCATATCCGAAGGATGTATATGTGATTGTGCATCCCAACAATGTGTCTATGCCTGTACTTGGGAGTGTGACACCACACTTAGGGGCTTTACCTTTGCCTGATGACAGGGAGGCGGCTAAGAATTTCCTCCAGGCTATAGAGGATGCCGTCAGGGAAGATAACTGCCTGATGATTTATCCCGAGGCGCATATCTGGCCTTATTACACTGGGATACGTCCTTTTACGGACAGCTCTTTCAGGTATCCGGTGCAGCAGGATATGCCTGTCATGTGCTTTACCAACACATACCAGAAGCGGAGATTTGGTAAAAAGCCTAAGATAGTGACCTATGTGGATGGGCCTTTTTATCCGGATGAAAGCTTAAAGGGCAGGGAGAAAAAAATGGCACTTCGCAATCAGGTATATGATGCCATGGTTTTAAGAAGCAAGGCTAACACCGTGGAAGTGAACAGATTTATAAGGAAAGAAGAAGCATGAAAAATATTCTCTTCTCAGGAAATGTGAAAGTGTTTGACGGGATGCTCACCTGTATGCTTTCGATTTTTAAGAGGACAAAGTCAAAGGAGCCGTACAATTTCTATATTTTTACCATGGATGTGTCCCATATTAAGCCGGATTATCTGCCGGTGAGCGACAGTCAGGTGGAGTTTTTAAAACAGGTGGCAAAGGGCTACAATCCTGACAATCTGGTTACAAAAATTGATGTGACAGACATATATATGGAGGAGTTTGATAACTGCCCAAATGAAAATGCCTACTGCTCGCCATACACCCTGCTCAGACTTTTTGCGGACAAGATTCCGGAGATACCGGACAAGCTCCTGTATCTGGATGTGGATATTTTGTTTAACAGGGAGCCGGAGCTTCTATATGATGTGGATGTGGAGGGCTATGAGTACGCAGCCGCCAGAGACCGCTATGGCAAGTATCTGCTCAATCCAAATTATATAAATGCCGGGGTATTGCTGTTTAATATGAAGGAAATCAAAAAGACAGGGCTTTTTGAGAAGGCAAGACAGCTGATTAAGACAAAAAAGCTGCTTTTTGCAGACCAGGATGCTGTGTACAGGAGCACCAGCAGAAAGAAAATGCTTCCGCAGAAATACAACGACCAGAAGTTTTTACATAAGACTACAATCGTGCGTCATTTTTCAAAGCGCCTGTTTTATCTGCCATATCCCCACACTGACAATATCAAGCAGTGGGATGTGAGCAAAATACACAGGGTCTTCAGATATGACCAGTTTGACGATATTTTGTTTGAGTATATTTATTTAAAAAGAAAATTCGAGATTGAAATAGGGGGTTAAAATGTTAGTTCCGATATTTTTTGCCTGTGATGAAAAATTTGTAAAATTTACAATGGTTGCGATTCGTTCGATTATTGCGAACGCATCAGCAGAAAACACATACAAGATTCATATTCTCCATATGGGAATATCAGAGCCAACCCAGAAAAAAGCCACAGATATGGCTACAGAAAACGTAGATATTGAGTTTGTGGA
>CAVFAM010000188.1:0-2112 GCA_963620375.1 Bacteroidaceae bacterium | reverse complement strand
TCTTCTTCCTCCGTTTTTAGTATCTCTAAAATGGATAGACCCTCATTGCATTTTCATAAAATATCTTTTCCAAGTCTGACGGCTGGAATAGACCGCTTTGGGTGATATAATTTATGAGTTTTTCATATGTATTCGTGATCAGAACAGACGGAATATCTGTTCCCCAGAGCAGATGATCTACTCCCACGATCCCGGCTGCTTTTTTTATGTAGTCAATTCCCGTTGAAAATGGGTATTCTTCCGGCTGAACATTAAATGGCACTGCTGCAAGATCAAAATATAGGTTATCAAGTTTCAGGCAGTTCATGCTCACTTCAAAAACTCCTCTATCCTGATCTTTTAATGTCGGTGCCAGCAAATGGCAAATGACAATTCTTAATTTGGGACAGGACTCTGCTATCTCTCTGACTGCTTCGGGTTGGAAACTCTCCATCCCGGGGCTTCCAATATCTAATACCATAACCACATTCTGTTTTTCGCATTTTTTTGCAATTGGGAGAAATACTTCTTTTAGATTATATGGGTGATGGTAGGACATCAATCCACCGCCTGAGCTGGTTTCAAATTTTAGGATTCTAAATCCCAACTCATGGACCAGCCTCTCATGGATCTTGTCTGCATCTGCACACATGGGATCATAGGTTCCCGCACCGATAAACATTTCCGGGTATTTTTTTACAGCCTCTGCTACATATTCATTCGCAAATCCATAAAAACTCCCCTGAAGTAACACAGCCTTTTCTACATTCATTTTTTTAAGGAATTGATAGCATGACTCATAGGTAAATGCCTTGTCGCCAAGGGATGGAGGAATCATTTGCACTTCGTCACCGTTTGCCCATCTTGCCCTTCCATTTCCAATTGGGTACAATTCACCTTCCCCACGAAATCCCTGCAGATTATTAAAAACATGAACATGTGCATCTATGATTCTCATTCCACATCACCTCAACTTTTCTTCCTGCGCCGTCTTTTCTATGCTTCTGATTTTGCCTTTCTCTTAAAAAGACCGCCTTTCTGTAAGCCACTCTTTTTATAGCGGATCTGTGCATCCAAAGCGACAGCTACGACAATTACAATACACTTAAAGATTCCATGATAATCGGATGTAACACCCATCAAACGTAATCCATTCTGCACAACGCCTACCAGGAATGCTCCCCAGATAGCTGCCAAAACCGATCCCTCGCCACCCATCAGGGAAGCTCCACCAACTACAAGGGCTGTCAAAACAAAGTTGTCATATCCTTGTGCAGCCTTTGCGATTGCCTGACGGTTCATACTTGCCAATACAATACCTGCTAATGCTGCGGTAAAGCCTGATGCTACATAAGCAATGATTGTAACCATACGGCTCTTTACGCCGGACAGACGACACGCTTCCGGATTTCCGCCTACCGCATAGGTATTTCTTCCAAGCACTGTCTTGTTCAATATAATATAGGAAATAATAGCCATAAAAGCCATAATAAAAATAGAAAACGGAATTCCAAACAATCGTCCACCGCCAAGGAATGCAAAACCTTCCGGTTTCATACAAGCAATTACATTATTGCCTGTCAGTAACTGGGCGATACCATAGACAATGTTTTGTGTAGCCAGTGTAATCAAAAAAGCCGGTACACCAAACTGTGTGACCACGAGTCCGTGAAAGAGTCCCACCAGACATCCCAGAAGAAGACCGCCTGCAATGCCAATCAAAACACCTGTGGTCGAATAATCATGTGACACGATCTGTGTTACAGCCAAGGCTCCTGCCGCTGCGGCAACGGCCCCAACAGATAAGTCAATTCCTCCAAGAAGAATTGGGAAAATTGTTCCGCAAACCATAATTCCATAAATAGATATGGATAGCAAAATGCTCTTCATATTATCTGCTGTCAAAAACACTCCCGGCTGTAGTATCGTCATGACCAGCATAATTGCTAGAAGGATCCATAACTTTTGCGATTTTCCAAGTACTTTCTTAATTGTGTCTTTACTCATCTTTTTCGCCCTCCTTCGCAAGGATTCCTGACTCTGCCATTAAAATATCTTCCTGTGTAACAGTTCCGCTGGAAAATTCTGTAAAGATCTCGCCCTTTCTCATAACAATGATTCGGTGAGAAACTC
>CAVFAM010000187.1:0-9017 GCA_963620375.1 Bacteroidaceae bacterium | reverse complement strand
CGACGTGCCTTTGTTATATTTCTCTAACTATGATTTTTATGATGGGGATATGAATTTTATGGGACATAATACTAATGATAATCCCAAAATTCATTTTAGAGGTGCTTTAGTTGATTGTGTTTCGTTGGGATTTAATTCGGTTTTTAATAAAAAGGCCAGAGAATTAACTATAGCTAATATGCCAGAAAAAAGTACTGGACATGACTGGTGGATGTATATGCTATGCACTGGACTGGGAAAAGTAGTGTATGACCCAAGACCAACTGTAAAGTATAGGAGGCATGGTTCAAATGTCAGTGATGGTGGTTATTCATTTCTGAAATTTCAGGTATGGAGGTTTAAGAGATTTTTTCTTGGCGGTTATTTCCATAAAATTCATGAACAAATTAAAGAATTTAACGAATTATTTGGAGATAAGCTGAAGTTAGAGGATAAGAAGATAATTGATATGTTTTCTATGGATGGAGTACATCCGGTTAATACATTAAAAAAAGCTTTTTTCCCTAAGAACTATAGACAAAAGGCTATTGATGAGTTGTTTTTAAGAGTTATTATTTTGATAGGAAGATTATGATGAAGCATTCAAATGAAGAACGTAATGTTCAGACAAATATGCTGTTTAATACTGTTGGGTCATTGATATATTATGCATGTCAATGGCTCATGTCTGTTTTGGTTGTAAGAATATCTGGATATGAAGATGCCGGAATATTAGCAATTGCGATGAGTGTTACGGCAAGTCCTGCTATTGTTGGATTATTCAATATTAGAAGTTATCAGGTTTCTGATGTTAAAGGAGAGTTTACAAACAAAACGTATATATACTCAAGGATATATACAAATGTGGCATCTTTTATTGTATGTGCTGCTATGGTGGGGATAGGTGGATATACATATGAGAAGGCGATGGTAATTCTCACTTTTATGGTATTTAAAGTGGTGGAGGGATTTGCAGATGTTTATTATGGAATTGAGCAAATGAATGCCAGAATGGACTATGCAGGAATATCTCTTGCTGTACGTGGAGTGGGAACAATTGGATTCTTTATAATGGGATTTATATTTTTAAAGTCATTATTAGCAAGTATATTACTTCTCACAGTTTTTAATATTTTGTTTTTACTTTTTTACGATAGAAGAATTATAAAAAAATGGATTAAAACAGATGATGTGTTTGATAATAAGGAGATTGTTAGGCTATTATGTATTTGTTTTCCGTTGGCTGTTGTCGCATTTTTGAACAATTTATCAATAAATATTCCGAAGATTTTTTTGGAGGATTATTTTGGCTCTGAAATTATGGGATTTTATTCATCTGTTGCATCGCCAACTGTGGTGATTCAGCTAGCTGCTACGACAGTATTTGCGCCATTAGTTCCGATTCTTACAAAAGAGTATAATGAAAATAATTATAAAAACTTTATGGCAATTATTAAAAAATTTGTATTGCTTGTAGTTGTTCTTTCGTGCATCTGCGTATTATGTGCTAAAGTACTGGGAAGATGGGTACTGGTACTTTTATTTGGCGACAAGATTGAACCATATGTATATTTGTTTATTCCAATTATTTTTATGTCAATTATGATTGCAATAAATGCCTGTTTGTTCAGTGTCTGTACATTATTAAGAATAATTAAGGCGCAGTATATAATTGGAATTGTAGGAATAGTTGTATCGTGGATATTATCTATTGTGCTGGTTAAACAGTTTTCAATGATGGGAGTAGTATATAGCCTTGTTATAAGTCTATTGATACAGATAGTTATTCAGTTGATGCTTATTACGGGGAAGGTGCTTAAAATAAAGAGGTAGGAAAATACTGTGAAGTCTAAAGTGAATATAATTTTGGCAACATATAATGGTGGCCGTTTTTTAAGAGAACAATTAGATAGTCTTATTAATCAAACATATGACAATATAGATATATATATACGAGATGATGGCTCAACGGATAATACAGTTGAAATTATCAAGGAATATATTGAAAACAACAAGTCGACTAAAAATATTATATTACTAGATGATGAAGTGGGAAATTTGAGATGCCCAGGGTCTTTTTATAAAATACTAAATGATTGTGGCCAGGCAGATTATTATGCATTTTGTGATCAGGATGATATATGGTATGAAGACAAAGTAAAGTGGGCTGTTGAAAAATTAGACAGTCGAAGAGAAATGAATAAAGATGATAGTATTCCTATTGTGTACTATTCAGGATATGAATACTATACAGATAAAGGCGAGTTTATTCGGCATTCATCAGAACAGAATGAAAATCCAACTATTAATGATGTTATTTATTATACACCAGCGTCGGGATTTGTTTTGGTGTTTAATGAAGCTGCGAGACAACAGTTTATTATAAATGTTGACCCAGGAAAAGAACTACATGATAGATGGATATTAAGATGTGCGATAACAATGGGGCAGATTATTTATGACCCTAGATATACAGCTACCCATATTAGACATGCAAATGCTGTAACAGCAGATAATTCAAGTAATAAAAATTTAATTATCGGTTTTATTAAAAAAGAGATAATGGGTAATGAAATGATTCAGGCAAAGCAAGACCTGATACATTTTTATAAGGCTTTTCAAAATTGCCTGGATGAAAATGATAAAGACATATTAAATATATTTACAAAGAACAACAGTTTTTTTATTCAGTTAAAAAAACTATTTTATCCACATAGACTTAGACCAAGACTGGCGGGAGAGATAGCGCTTAGAATTATTTTCCTGTTTGGAAGGTGCTAAATATGAGAATTAATTTATATAATATTCAAAAAGGCATCCGCTACTTAAAGCACTACGGTTGGAAAGAATTTAAAATCCGTCTCAGCGAAAAGCGGGAGCCAGATATAATCTTATATTCAGACTGGCTGCAGCGCCATGCTGCAGCAGCGGAGGAGCTTTCAAAGCAGAGTGACCAGTACAAAAAGTGGTTAAATGCAGGGCAGGCTCCCCTTGTGAGTATTGTGGTGTCTGCTGATAATGAAGAGCCACAGAATTGTGAGAATTTACTTAAGAGCCTTGAGAGACAGACCTATAAAAATTATGAGCTATGCACTTTTGTATTAAATGACAGGGCTGCTTTTGACTGCTTACATGGTGACTATGTCACTGTTTTAGAGCCAGAGGATGAGCTGGAGCCAAATGCCATTTTTGAGCTTATGCAGGCTGTGATATGTGCAGACCAGAGAGCAAAGGGCATAAAGGGCGTGGCAAGCATACAGTCAGGAGTACACTGGGAGAGCAATAAGACTGGCTACAGAGAGACTGGCAATATAGATATAGTCTACTCTGACGAGGATATCACTGATGAGCAGGGACAGACAAGTCCTGTCTTTAAAACTGACTTTGATTATGATTTCTTTAAGGCGGTAAACTATTTTGGCAAAATAACCCTGATGGAAAAGACACTTTATACAGATTGTGCAGGGGATGTGGGGCTTGCAGTTCAAAGGGCTGGCAGGATAGCCCATGTACCTAAAGTCCTGTGCCACAGCAAGACCAGAAATGGTCAGGAAGATAAAGTCTGTGATAAGGAGCCGGGCACAGATGAGTTTTTGCAAAATGGCAGACCTCTTGTAAGCATAATCATTCCCAATAAGGATGAGACAGAATCCTTAAAAAAATGTATAGCTTCTATAAAAAAATCAACGTACAATAACTATGAAATCGTTATAGTTGAAAATAACAGCCTGACAGAAGAAATCTTTGATTATTATAAAGAGATAGGAACGGTAAGCAGCGATAAATCAGTTGTAATTGAAAAACAGCCAGAGGCTGCCACAGGAATTGACATTGTCACATGGAAACCGGACAAGCCGGGCTTTAACTATTCTGCTATTAACAACTATGGGGCATCCTTTGCAAGAGGAGAGTATTTGATTCTTCTAAATAATGATATTGAGATAATTACCAATGACTGGATTGAAAAAATGCTTGGCATATGTCAGCGCAAAGATGTGGGCATAGTGGGAGCAAAACTTTATTATCCTGATGACACTATCCAGCATGCCGGAATAGTGGTGGGAGTTGGAGGCCATGCAAGAGGTATTGGCTCTAATATGCTCACTGACCTGCCAAAGGCTGATGAGAGCCACTGGGACAAGACCCATGTGGTGAGAGAGTGCTCGGCTGTCACTGCGGCGTGCCTGATGATTAAGAAGCAGGTATTTGATGAAGTCGGGGGCTTTGAGGAATATCTCACAGTTGCCTTTAATGATGTGGATTTGTGTCTTAAGGTAAGGAAAAAAGGCTACAGCGTGGTGTTTAATCCTCATGTTGAGGCCTACCATTATGAATCAAAGTCCAGAGGTCAGGAGGACACTGATGAGAAGGTCAGGAGATTTCAGACTGAGATAGAATATATGCGAACTGAGTGGAATGATATACTCAGATATGGAGATCCGTACTATAACCCCGGATACTCAAGGGTAAAGAATGATTATAGCCTTAATGGCATGTCATAAATTAATGCGTTTGCATGAGATAAGGAAAGGGAGAAAAATGAAAAAAATACTAAGAAGAATTGTAGCATTTTCAATGGCACTTGTCCTGATATTTGCTGAAGCATCTGTAGTAACTGCCACAGATTTAAATAACTCAGCACTGGTTCATGACAATAAATTCAGCGCAGCAACAGTAAGACCTGGAATAGATGTGTCATCATATCAGGGAAACATAGACTGGACTGCGGTTGCAAACAGTGGTGTGCAGTTTGTATTTATAAGAATGGCATACAGGGCATCAGCATCTGGCTCAATTGCAACAGATACAAAGGCTATTGCAAATATACAGGGAGCATTAAACGCTGGTCTGCAGGTTGGTGTGTACATATTTTCACAGGCAATCAATGAAGCAGAGGCTGTGGAAGAGGCTGACTACATATGTAATCTGTTAAATGGATATAATATTTCACTTCCAGTTGCCATGGATTATGAGTACAAAAATGGTGGCGGAAGACTCAAGGATGCTGGTATCTCAAAGGCTCAGGGTACATCAAATGCCATGGCATTCTGTGCAAGGGTTGCAAGCCGTGGATTTATACCTATGGTTTATGCCAACAAAAACTTCCTTGAAAATCAGGTAGATGGAAGCTACATAGACGATTACTATCATGTATGGCTTGCAAACTATACAAATCAGACAAGCTACACAGGAGATTATACCTTCTGGCAGCATTCTTCAAAGGGTTCTGTTGATGGAATATCTGGAAATGTTGATTGTGATGTATGGTATGATTTTGGAAGCCTTGACAGAAATAATATTATAGACTTTGGTGCATCTGAGACTGTGGCAGGAACCCAGACTATATACAGACTTTATGACAAAAATACTGGTGAACATCTGTATACACCTGACGCAAACGAGGTACAGGTCTTATATTCACAGTATGGCTGGGGATATGAGGGAGTAGCCTGGTATGCAGCTATAAACACTGGTTCACCAGTCTACAGATTGTATAATCCAGTGCTTGGAAATCATTTGTATACCACAGACTTAAATGAGATAAATGTGCTTACATCATCAGCTGGATGGGTTATGGATAACAATGGAAATCCACTCTTTTACTCTGATGGTACAATCCCAATCTACAGATTGTACAATGAAGGATTATCAGGAATGCACCACCTTACAACAGATGCTAATGAGTATAATGTAATCCCACAGTATGGCTGGGCACAGGAAGGCGTTGCAATCAGTGCTGTACAGATTGGAAATCCAATTCAGACCCAGTACAAGTAGCTATGAGCTTGTATAAATGGCACAATAAAGCACAGTGCCTCTTGTGTAAAACCTATAAAAAGCATAAAAATGTAAAAAAATTGCAAAAAATACTTGAAGGTGCCCTTGGGGCACCTTTTATTATATAGCTGTCATGAATAGATTATATAAATCAAAGGTATAATTTATTAATGAAAAAATGTGAAAAACATGGTACTATCAATACATATGAATGAATTCAAATGGGAGGACATTTCATGAAAGGTATTATTTTAGCAGGTGGATCAGGCACACGTCTTTATCCACTCACAATGGTAACATCGAAGCAGCTGCTTCCAATTTATGACAAACCAATGATTTACTATCCATTGTCAGTTCTTATGAATGCTGGTATACGTGATATCTTAATCATTTCGACACCACAGGATACACCACGATTCAAGGAGCTTCTTGGAGACGGACATCAGTTTGGTGTAAATTTACAGTATGCTGTACAGCCAAGCCCGGATGGACTTGCCCAGGCATTCATTATCGGTGAGGAATTCATCGGGGATGATGATGTGGCAATGGTACTCGGCGACAATATTTTCGCAGGACATGGTCTTAAGAAGAGACTTAAGGCTGCTGTTGAAAACGCAGAGTCAGGAAAGGGAGCAACAGTATTTGGTTACTATGTTGACGACCCAGAGCGTTTCGGTATCGTAGAGTTTGATAAGGACGGCAAGGCTATTTCAATTGAGGAGAAGCCAGAAAAACCAAAGAGCAACTACTGTGTAACAGGACTTTACTTCTACGACAACAAGGTTGTTGAGTATGCTAAGAATCTTAAGCCATCAGCAAGAGGCGAGCTTGAGATAACAGACTTAAACAGAATCTATCTTGAGAAGGGTAACCTCAATGTAGAGCTTCTCGGACAGGGCTTCACATGGCTTGACACAGGTACACATGAGAGTCTTGTAGATGCAACAAACTTTGTAAAGACAGTTGAGACACATCAGCACCGTAAGATTGCATGTCTTGAGGAAATCGCATACTTAAACGGATGGATTTCAAAGGAGGATGTACTCAAGGTATATGAGGTCTTAAAGAAGAACCAGTACGGACAGTACTTAAAGGATGTCCTGGATGGAAAGTATCAGGAAAGCTTATATTAAGAGGTAAATATAAAAATAATTTAAGGAGAACAATCATGACAATTATCGTAACAGGTGGAGCAGGATTCATCGGAAGCAACTTTGTATTTCATATGTTAAACAAATATCCAGATTACAGAATCGTATGTCTTGACAAGCTCACATACGCTGGAAATCTCTCAACACTTAAGCCAGTAATGGATAACCCTAACTTCAGATTTGTTAAGTTAGATATCTGTGACCGTGAGGGTGTATACAAGCTCTTCGAGGAGGAGAAGCCAGACATCGTTGTAAACTTTGCAGCTGAGTCTCACGTTGACCGTTCAATCGAGAACCCAGAGATTTTCCTTCAGACAAACATTATCGGAACAGCAACACTTATGGATGCATGCCGTAAGTATGGCATCAAGAGATACCATCAGGTATCTACAGATGAGGTATATGGTGATTTACCACTTGACCGCCCAGACCTCTTCTTCCATGAGGATACACCAATCCATACATCAAGCCCATATTCATCATCAAAGGCAGGCGCAGACCTCTTAGTTCTCGCTTACCACAGAACATATGGACTTCCTGTAACAATCAGCCGTTGTTCAAACAACTACGGACCATACCACTTCCCAGAGAAGCTTATCCCACTTATGATTGCAAATGCACTCAATGATAAGCCACTCCCAGTATATGGAACAGGTGAGAACGTGCGTGACTGGTTATATGTAGAGGATCACTGCAAGGCAATCGACCTCATCATCCACAATGGAAAGGTTGGAGAGGTATACAACGTAGGTGGTCATAACGAGAAGACAAACCTTGAAATCGTAAAGATTATCTGCAAGGAATTAGGAAAGTCAGAAGACTTAATCACATATGTAGCAGACCGTAAGGGACATGATATGCGTTACGCAATTGACCCAACAAAGATTCACAACGAGCTTGGATGGCTTCCAGAGACTAAGTTCGAGGATGGAATCAAGAAGACAATCAAGTGGTATCTTGAGAATAAAGACTGGTGGGAAGAGATTATCTCAGGCGAGTACCAGAACTATTATGAGAAGATGTATGCGAATAGATAACTATTATCGCAGATAGAAATATAGCCAGGGAGGCTGCGGCTGCTTGCAGACGGCAGACTTCATGACTATATTTCGTATGCGGTAGCATAGAATCAACGTATATAAGCAAAACGAAAAGCACGAAGTGCGGCAGCTGACAAAGTCAGCTGGTTTTGCGCATATGCGCTGATTCTATCTGCGATAATAGGGCAGCAAGGGAGGGGGAGATGCTGTGACTGCTTGCAGGAAGCAGCTCCCCCGTAAATATGTTTAATATGCAATAGCATAACATCAACATATATAAGCAAAACAAAAAGGAGACCAAAATATGAGAATATTCGTAACAGGTGTCGGCGGACAGCTCGGACACGACGTGATGAATGATTTAGCAGCACGTGGCTACGAAGGAATCGGCAGTGATATTGCTCCTGAGTACAGTGGAGCCCAGGATGGCACTGCTGTCATAACAATGCCATATGCTGCACTGGATATTACAGATAAGGCAGCGGTTGAAAAGGTGATTACAGAGGCAGATCCAGACGTAGTCATCCACTGCGCAGCATGGACAGCAGTAGACCTTGCAGAGGATGAAGACAAGGCAGAAAAGGTACATGCAATTAATGCAGATGGAACACAGAATATTGCAGATGTATGTAAGAA
This sequence comes from Bacteroidaceae bacterium, assembly GCA_963620375.1. Lineage (GTDB taxonomy): Bacteria > Bacillota > Clostridia > Lachnospirales > Lachnospiraceae > Roseburia. The sequence continues at coordinate 433 of CAVFAM010000187.1, read as the reverse complement.
GCTTGACTGCAAGATGGTGTATATCAGCACAGACTATGTGTTCAATGGACAGGGTGAGACTCCATGGCAGCCAGACTGTAAGGATTACGCACCACTTAATGTGTATGGAAAGACAAAGCTTGAGGGTGAGCTTGCTGTAGCAAACACACTTGAGAAATATTTTATTGTCCGTATCGCATGGGTATTTGGAGTAAACGGCAAGAACTTCATCAAGACAATGCTCAATGTGGGCAAGACACATGATAAGCTCACTGTAGTGAGTGACCAGATAGGAACACCAACATACACACTTGATTTATCAAGACTTCTCGTAGACATGGTAGAGACAGAAAAATACGGATACTATCATGCAACAAACGAGGGTGGATATATAAGCTGGTATGATTTCACAAAGGAAATCTTCCGCCAGGCAGTAGAAAAAGGACACACAGAG
>CAVFAM010000186.1:0-4768 GCA_963620375.1 Bacteroidaceae bacterium | reverse complement strand
TATTCAAATTTTTTATGCCAAAGTATGCAAGAGAAGCTGCCGGTGGCAGGTTTTCTGTATTTGGTATTTACATTATAAAAATATAGCGACATATCAGTGATAAGTATGCAGAAAAATAGATATATTTCAAAAAATGAGCGACTCATAAAAATTTCAAATCAGGACATAATCATAACATATATTTGCAGAAAAGTGAGGACTATCAAAATGGAAAAGGTGGACGTATACCTTAAGGCGCAGCAACAAAAGGAAATCAATGTAATCAAGGTCAAGGTGGCTGACATCTGTCAGGTTTGGTGCAAGGATGAGAAGTACATTAGTAAGATAAATAGTCTCGTTTTGTATGAGTTTAAGCCCAGAGAGGAAAAGCGTACCTACAAGAAGGTTTTCTCTATATTGGACCTTATCGACAAAATAAACAAAAGTTTTCCAGAAGTTACGGTTATAAGTCTTGGTGAGGCAGAATTTGTCGTGGAATACACCAGCAAGATTAATGAGTCTGGGTGGAAAAATGCTGCAAAAATCATTTTGGTGAGCATACTTGTGTTTTTTGGCTCTGCTTTTACGATTATGGCGTTTAACAATGATATATCTATAACCGGCGTGTTTGAGCATTTTTATTCCCAGGTGCTGGGGCGTGAAAAGCCTGTTATCAGCGAGCTTGAAATTTGCTACAGCATAGGTCTTGCCATAGGAATCATTGGATTTTTTAACCATATTGGCAAGAAAAAGCTGTCTGATGATGTGACTCCGATTGAGGTGGAGATGAACAAGCACAAGAAGGATACCTACGAGACTATAATCGATTCCACCATGGAGAAAGAGTATATAAGCGGAGGGAAAAAGTAATGATAAATCATGTGATTGCAGCACTTGCAGCTCTTCTGGCTGGAGTGGGCGTATCTGCTGGTACCTTTGCTTTTATCCTTGTCATAGGTGTGGTTCCACGAATTATGCAGAGGCTGGAATATAAAAATGTTGTTATTGTGGAAAACATAATAATTTTTGGCGTATTACTGGGGAATATCTCTTCTATATTTGATGTGATTTTATATAACAATAATCTGTCCTATATGGAGGTGCTTGGACATGCTGTCATGGTCTTATATGCCATCAGCACCGGTGTTTTTGTGGGCTGTATAGCCGTAGCACTGGCAGAAATCCTCCACACATTTCCGATTTTGTTCAAGAGATTTAACCTGAACAAGGGGCTTAAAATCGTTATTTTTTCCATGGCAATAGGAAAGGTGGCAGGATGTATATACTATTTTTTGCTTGGGTATGCTATTATGTAAATAACTATTTAGGAAGAAGTGAGTACAACAATGGTAACATCGATAGCAAGGCAGAGCGTTATTTTAAAATGCTTAAGACAAAAGTCTGTAATGGTTGGAAACTATGAATTTTATTATGTGGCAGGGCTTATGAAAAAGCTTATGGGTGTTCATGTGACCAGTGATTTGGAGCCGGAGCCCATGCTTGATAAGCTTCTTGAGGGGCTTGATTCTTTATCCCCAAAGGATGAAAAGGAAGAGTATCTGATAAAGCTTGTAAGTACCTATGAAGCCCTGGGTGAGAAGGATGAGCAGATGGTTGAGCTCTTTAAGTGGGGGGAGAATGAGCCTGATTTGTGGCTTGTCACTACAAGCCATGAGGGGGCAGAATTTATGGCAGGACAGTAAATGCGTTTTGCGGTAAAGTTAATTGCCATAATATAAATCATGTATGATATGTATGGAGCAGGTATATTTTCTACATATATGTACACACTGTATTTATAAAAAGTACAGGGGGTATGATTTGTGAAGGATAATACACCAAAAACCAAACAACAGAGAAACGACAGTTACAACGAGTATGTAAAAAGTGTCACACCTACCCACAATCTGTGGGCATGTATGCTTAAAGCCTTTTTGCTGGGAGGCGCTATATGTGCTCTGGGACAGCTTATAGTAAATATATGCAAAAACAGCTTTGATATGAACCAGACAGATGCGTCCAGCTGGTGTAGCTTAATACTTATATTCATAAGTGTAGTGCTGACAAGCTTTAACCTGTATGCGCCGCTTGCAAACTGGGGTGGAGCCGGTGCGCTGGTGCCTATTACAGGCTTTGCAAACGGAGTATCATCCTGTGCCTGTGAGTTTCAGGTGGAGGGTCAGGTCTTTGGTATAGGCTGTCAGATTTTCAGGATTGCAGGACCGGTCATATTGTATGGCATTTTCAGCTCATGGCTTCTGGGTGTGATATACTATTTTGTGAAGCTTTTATTTTAGAGTCAGAGGAAAAAATATGTTTGAACAAATGAAGGGGCTTAGCCCAAAGAAAAAGATTGAGTACTATATTCAGTATTATGGAGTTGCCACAGTAGTTATTTTAATTGCGATAATTGCTGTGACTTCTTTTGTCGTAGGCAGGATAAGGGCAAAGGATGTAGCAGAGGGCATCATGCTTATTAACGCATATGGGGAAGCTGCAGAGGATGAGGAGACTTATCTGGATGATTTGCTCACAGGCTATGGTATTGACCCTGCCAAAAACAAAATAGAGGTGACTGGCAACATATATATAAGCGGAGATGGGGAAAACTCAATAGACCCACAGATGGCGCTTGCCAGCTCACAAAAGATAGTAGCCCTTGCCAGCTCAGATTCCTGTGATATTTTCCTGTCAGATGAAAGCTATTTTGCCACAGCGGAGGCAGACGGGATGTGTGAGGATTTATCAGACTACATAGACGAAAAAGTCATAGAAGCCCATAAGGATGACTTGTATTACTGCAAGGACCCTGAGACCGGCAAAGAGATTCTGGCAGGCATAAAGATACCCTGTGACAGTGGTCTGATGGGAGAGCTTGGCTGGTATACAGAAAATCCTGTTATTGGCATAATAGTTAATCCCACAAATCCAGAGCTTGCGGCATATATTGTGGAAGCTATGTTAAATTGAAAAAAACTGAGAGCATGTGTAAGGTAAGCCTTGTGCATTATAGTAGAGAAGCTGCCAGTTGCCATGCATCCGTAAAAGCTGCCAGTGGCAGGTTTGAAGGTGGCAGGTTTTCTGGATTAAGTGAGGAGAAAAAATGAACATTACACCAGTTGCCCATATAGAGAGCGGCTTCAAGGAGAAGTTTGGAATACCCAGACAGAGCGGTCTGGTAAGTGAGACTGTGGCATACGTTGTCTTTGAAAAAGAATACAGAAACCCAGATTACATAAAAGGAATAGAGGACTACAGCCACCTGTGGCTTATATGGAATTTTTCAAAATCCAATCCAGCCAGTGTTAAGCCCCTTGTGACACCGCCCCGGCTTGGGGGAAATGTCAAAAAAGGAGTCTTTGCAACCAGAAGCCCCTTCAGACCTAATGGCATGGGACTTTCATCGGTAAAGCTTGAAAAAGTTATATTTGATGATAAAAAAGGATTTGTGCTTGTGGTAAGCGGGGCTGACCTGCTGGATGGTACGCCTGTATTTGATATAAAGCCATATCTGGTATACACCGACAGCCATGAGGAGGCGAGGTGTGGATTTGCAGATGAGCATAAGGGTGACAGCATAGAGGTGGAGTTTTCTGATGAGCTTTTACAAAAACTTCCACCAGATATACAGGCTGTAGTGACAAATCTACTTGCACAAGACCCAAGAGCGGCGTATAATAAAGGGTCGGATTATGTATATGGTTTGCGATACATGGACTATGACATCAGATTTACGGCAGATGACAGGCTGCTTAAGGTTGTAGATGTGATAGATTCAAAGTCCGCAGAGTATAGCAAGGTAAAGTAAGTGTAACTAATCAGTTACAAAAGTATAAATAACAGGAGGAAACACAAAATGAAAAAGGTAGAAGATTATGTAAGAAGTATCCCTGACTTCCCAGAGAAAGGTATCATTTTCCGTGATGTTACAAGCGTGCTTCAGGATGCAGAAGGACTTAAGCTTGCCATTGACGAGATGGTTAAGTGCTTAGAGGGAGTTGACTGCGATATTATCGCAGGAGCAGAGTCAAGAGGCTTTGTATTTGGTATGCCAATCGCATATCTCTTAAACAAGCCATTCGTTATGGTTCGTAAGGCAGGAAAGCTTCCATGCGAGACAGTATCAAAGACATATGATTTAGAGTATGGCACAGCTACAATCGAGATTCACAAGGATGCAATCAAGCCAGGACAGAAGGTTGTCCTCATTGATGACCTTATTGCAACAGGCGGTACCATGAAGGCTGCTGCTGAGCTTGTAGAGGAGCTTGGCGGAGAGGTTGTAAAGATGGTATTCTTAATCGAGCTTGCAGGACTTAAGGGGCGTGAGTTCCTTAAGGATTATGATATTGCTTCTGTAGTAAAATATGAGGGAGCTTAATACAAGAATAATTTTGATAGAAAAGTACATAATGATACTAAAAAAGAGTTTCGCTTGCGAAGCTCTTTTTTGTGTTAAAGGAGGTATCATATGAGTACTGGAAAAGCAAAAAGTGCTGCGCCGCAGGTGGGAAGCAGGAGTGTGAGACTTGATAAGCCTGCCTATATACTGCAAAGTGCATCTGTGGTCGGCACCAAGGAGGCGGAGGGACCTCTTGGAGATTTATTTGATGTGGTGGGAGAAAATGACAGATTTGGGGAGGAAACATGGGAGATGGCAGAGGCTGCCCTGCAAAAGGATGCTTTGACTCTTGCGATTGGTAAGGCTGGACTAACTCCAGAGGGAGTCCGCTATGTATTTGCGGGAGACCTGCTGGGACAGGCTATGGCATCATCCTTTGGTCTGGAG
>CAVFAM010000185.1:2514-3704 GCA_963620375.1 Bacteroidaceae bacterium | reverse complement strand
TCTCTGGACATACCCTTATATATGATGATAAATTCATCCCCGCCATATCTGGCACAGAAGATATTATCATTCTGCGCCTTGACCTGCTCCAGTGCATTCCTAATCCGTATCATGTTGGCAATCATATGCTTGCTCTCTTCCTCCATAATCATGAGTACTTCATAGAATCTGGTGGACGCATCCCGATATTTTCCAGTATCATTCTGCATTTTATAATAGCGTATCTTTAGCGCCAGAAACTGCCGCTCCATATTTACAATATCTGTGTTCTCAATGGCTGGCTCTATCAGTCGGGCAAGCTTAATGCACACATCGTTCTCGCCTATCTCAAGGGCAAGATAGCATAGTGACAGAATATCATCAAATACATCCAGTATCGGAAATGGGCCGTTAAATCCGTTTGGATTTTCAAGCCTGCTTATGATATCCTGTATAATCTCATCCCTTGTCTCTGTCTCACCACAATAATGGTAGTATCGGGCTTCCATACAGCCCACATACACATAGTCCATATCGTTGAAATACGGCTTGCACTGCCTGTTCAGGCGCTCAACATAATCTCTGGCGCAGTCCAGCCTGCCCTGCATCATGTAGCATATTGCCTGATTGTTATAAATCATTATCAGCCGTCCCAGTTCATTTTCCCTGTCAGGAAGCTTCTGGTAAATATCATAGGCAGCCACAAACTGCTCATTGGCTTCTTTGTAAATCTCACTCTGCATATACAGATATCCCAGATTTATGCGTATGCTGCACTCGTTAAGGCGGAGATTGTGCTCCTTTGCGCAGTCAAGTGCTTCCATATAGTAATCCACTGCAACCGGTGCATTGCCTCTGTTTATGGAGGTAATTGCCATCATATTGTAGGCTCTGGTCAGAAGCGGCCACTGCTCTGTCTCACTGAGATAAGGAATAGCCCTTGTCATGTATTCAAACATAGGCTTTATGTCATTATCCAGATAATAGGCTTCTCCCTTGTAAAAATACAAAAAGCCAAGCAGTTCATGATTGTCCTCTTCCACAGCAAGCTCACATGCCTCATCACAGCACTCAATTGTTTTTGCCGTATCAGTTGAACGTATATCCAGGATTTTTTCTTTTATGGCTTGAGTGTCCATAACAAAAACCTCCAAACTTTATTCTTTCGTACCTCTTAAATTATAAAACAGGGCTGATGACAAGACTATCAC
>CAVFAM010000185.1:0-2504 GCA_963620375.1 Bacteroidaceae bacterium | reverse complement strand
GATTAAGTATCGGTTCTATCATGGAGATAAGAGATGCTCCAACCGGTGGCACCTTGTCAAGCGCCATATTGAGGAAGATGTATGCCAGACCAATCTGGACTACACCCTGTAATATGCCTGTGGTAATGTTTGTCATTCCCCAGTTTGTCTCCTGCATATAAAATGGTATTCCAATCACGAAATTTAAAGCAAAGGATATCAGGGCTGATGATTCAAAATCCGCATCCGGAATCTGCTTTATTAAAAATACAACCGCATAGAAAAAGCCCGAAATAAGCGCCAGTATGTTGCCTGTCATTCCACCTAAGGACAGGCTGTCAAAAAAGAAAAACATAATTCCTATCAGGGAAATCACTCCCGATGTAAAGGAAACCCGATCTGGCTTTTTCTTCTGAAATATCCACATAAGAAGCATGATGTATATTGGCAGTGTAAACTGCAATACAATAGCATTTGCCGCTGTGGTCATCTTGTTTGCCATCACAAAGGTCAGGCCCATCATGCTGTTTGCTATTACTCCTAAGAGCACCTTGCCATTAAACCTGAACTGGTGCTTTGTAAGCTTCATATATAACAGGAATATGAAAAATGCCACAAAAGAACGCATCCCGTTTATTGTGAAGGATGACCATGTATTTAATTTTATTAACAATCCACCTGTAGCGAAGCATACTGCCGAAAGAGCTGTATATATAATGCCTTTTTGCTGCGCTGTCATTTTACTTACCTCAAAACTACTTTATATTATTCTTTTTTATCTTTCTGACCAAATCATTCATGAAGGCATCACAGCCCTCTGTTGACTTGCTAAGTGTCACACCATTTTCTCCCGGCACCTGACGCCAGCCTATGATGTCCTCCCTGCTGTAATACTCTACCATCTGAGGCTCATCTGTCTGAAGGAAAAGATATACTCCCTCCTTTAGCCTATTCTCACCATCAAGTATTCCAGACAGCTTTGACGCATCACGGATGTCACTCTCATACACGTGGGCATAATATCTCACCCATCTTGCCAGATTGCTGCTCCAGTAATTTCCAAGCCATGACTTGTCAAAATCCTCGCCATTCTGGCTCTTGTATACAATAAGCACAACCGGTGCAAACCTGTTCGGATTGAGAATCAGCTCATACAGGGCATCCTCTGGGTTCTTATCTCCCTTTATAATCTTGGCATAGTCCTTGAATTTCTGGACGTCACGCACTCTGATTTCATCATCATTACAGATTCTTGAGTAAAATGATGGTCCACTGAAATTATTAACACGCTCATCGTCTGTTATCTCATTTATGTCAATGAGGAAGGTACTCACCTCAAGTCTGATAACCTCTCCGTCTATATACAGGTGTGCCTGGGTATTCCACATTCTTCCTGCCACATCATCATCTATATGCAGGGTATTTATCTGTATTGAATCCTCTCTGTAGTCAACCTTTGCCGAATATCCGTTATCCTTTAAATCGATAGAGCTTATATCCTTTGGTATATTTCCAAATACAGGATTGAACTTGTCACGCACCCAGAAATATATGATTTTTGCGGCTTTATCAAAGGTATGCTTTTTGTTGTCATTGGCATAATCAATTGTAACCCTGTTGTTGTATACAGGATACGAGGTCATCTTCTTTAAATTCCTTCTGGTCTTTTCAATGGATACCTCAGATATTCCATCATGATATACCCTGTGTCTCCTGCATATCTCCTTCACCTGTGGATCCTGTATCACTCTGTCATTGATGAGAGACACAATCATATTTACACTGATAGGTATATCCCTGTAAAAGCCTGAAAGCATCTCGATTAGCTGCCTCCTGCTGAATTTGAAAAGTGCCTTGCCTATGCGCTTCTCATTATCTGCAAGTACCGGTATCAGCTCCTCATACAGCTTCTGCTCTGACAGCCTGATTCTGAAATGCATACGGAGCATGCCCTCCCAGTCACTGTTCTTGTAGAGCTTGTATGCAAAGTCCTCCAGCAAATCTATCATGGCATTGTCACACAGCTCAAGGGTTGCCACGATACTGTTAAAGCGTCTTGAGTATGACTCATAGCGTGACCACAGCTGCTTATTCTTGTAGCGCATATCATGCTCTACCTCATGCCAGCCCTCGAAAAACATGGTCTTTAACTGGATTTCAAAGGTCTTGTCTATTGCCATATCCCATGTGGCAGGGCTTATCTTTGTACACAGATACTCTGGCAGCCTGAATACACCATTCATCTTGATTGGCTCAAAACTCGTAGTGTCTACCTGCTTCTCTGCCCACTCACCATCCAGGGCAAAGAGGTTTTCCATTATGTCTTTTATGATATCAACATCATCCTTAAAGTACAGGTTTATTCTCAGTCCGATTAAGTCCTGTATCTTCTTGTCATTGTCATATTCCTTGTCATTATATTTGCGTTCCAGGGAGGATGCCTTCTTGATTCGTGAATACACCCTGTAAAATACGCCGCACTGATTTAGTTTTTCTTCAACAAGACGTATCAGCTCCATCTCAAC
>CAVFAM010000184.1:0-4882 GCA_963620375.1 Bacteroidaceae bacterium | reverse complement strand
AACTCCCGCTAAAAGTTTTGGAGACTTCTGTCATACCATTTGACCAATCCCCTATCTGCTATTGTCTCTGACAACATAGACAATGATACAGCATTTGGGGCTTATTTACAATAGTACTCTTCTCCTAATTTTAATATATATACTGGATATTTAAGTCAACCGGACCATCTATTCCTGCAACCTCGCCCTTTTCAGAGTACTGCCACATGGCATAATCATATGGGCTCTGCACCTGGCTGGCATAATCTGCATACCAGATTGGATAATCCCTTAACTGCCCCAAATCAAGCATGTAGGCTTCCCATGTGGTATTGGCATATATCATGGGGTCAAAGCCCCTGCTCTCTACCTCATCACAAAAGGCTATACAGTTTTTGGTAAACTGCTCTCCCGACACATTGTCAGTCCTTGAGTCATCATGCAGTATGCTCTCCGGGTCAAATACAACCGGCATATCAAGCTGTGACGCATCTGTAATTCCAGCCTGGGCTAAGATGTCGAAACAGAAATCCGCTTCCTCAATCGCTTCCTTTTCACTTACTGCCTGTGAGAAAAAATACACACCCACATCAAGCCCCGCAGCCTGGGCATTTTTAATATTGGTAACAGCCATATCGTCAGCCTTCATTTTGCCCTCGCTGCCATAGCCCCTGAAGCCGATACGAACAATTACAAACTCATAGCCAGCTTCCTTTACCTTATTAAAATCAATATTCCCCTGATATGTAGAGACATCAATTCCAAGCCTCTGCCCCTTAAGCTCTCTGTCTGCATCATGCAGAGGCCAGTCACTGTGAAACTCTGCCAGATAATGGTTGTTTCTCGGAGTAGAAAAATCAAACACCTGGTCAGCCTCTATCTCCCCTGACATGAGCTTAAGCGCCAGACTGATATTATTTTCTGTCAGTGCATAATAATCATCATATCTGTCAGCCCCAAGGATACCATTTCTGTTTCTGATATCAGAGGTATCTTCTGGTCGTGTGAGATTATCACAATATATCTGGCTGAATGTATCAGCACTCTCATCATATTTGTAGACAGCCTCAAACATATTCTCGTCTGATGTGCCATCCCAGCATATGATAAGCTCATTATAAAAATCTCCATCATAATCATAGATTGCGAAGCTGTTGTCATCCATGAAATAATCCTCATCAAATACAGCAGTACTGCCATCCGGTAGAATTTGTTCTGATAAAAGACTATTTAAGGCTGTCTCAAAAGCTGTGCAGTAAGTGGACTGTATAGCTTTTGTGGTGCTTTCTGTATCTTGCTTGCCTTTGTCTACGGCATTTGCCATATCCGCTCTTCCACAAGCACTCATTTGTCCAGATATTATTGCAGCAAGCATACATACGGCTGTTATCTTTTTTGTCACATTATTCAAGTATCTATCCTCTCTACACACAATTTTAGTCTTATAAAATCTCATCATTCCAGAATTTCAGCTAAGACCTCCACAAGCTTAGGTATCTCTATTGGCTTTGCCAGATGCCCGTTCATGCCAGCCTGCAAGGCATTATTTTTGTCCTCGTCAAATGCATTGGCTGTAACTGCAATTATTGGTATGTCAGCCTTTGCCTTATTATCCATGGCTCTGATTTTTCTTGTCGCACCATAGCCATCCAGATTAGGCATCTGTACATCCATCAAAATCAAATCGTAGTAATAGTCATCTGCCTTATTTAACATATCGATACATACTATTCCATCCTCAGCATGTTCTATTACAAAGCCATATTCCGTCAAAATCTCCGTGGTAATCTCTGCATTTAGTGCATTGTCCTCCACCAGCAGTATTCTTCTGCCCACAAACTCAGACGCATCAACCTCTGACTCTGTTTTCTCAGCCACATCCTGAGTCTCAGCATACCTATGTGGAATCGTTATAGTAAATGTAGAGCCTTTTCCCAGCTCGCTTTGTACCTCAATGGTTCCATCCATCAGCTCCACAAGCCTTTTAACGATTGGAAGTCCCAGACCTGTACCCTCGATTTTATTTTCTGTATATGTATGCTCTCTGGTAAATTCTTCAAAAATCTTTGGTATAAACTCCTTTGACATGCCTATTCCAGTATCTGTCACAACTGTCTGAATCATCAGATAGCCCTGCCTGTCATAAGGTATTTTCCTTGTGACAAGTGAAATCTTACCACCAGGATTAGTGTATTTATAGGCATTGGATATAATATTAAGAAATATCTGGCTGAGCTTTACCCTGTCACCATAATACAGCTCATTCTGCGTATCAATAGACATGGTAAAATCTATACCCTTTTGCTCCATCATTTCCGAATAAACAGAAGTAATCTCCTCGTACAAATCAGCCGGTTTGCATACTTCCTCATTTAACACAATCTTACCACTTTCGATTCTTGCCATCTCAAGCACATTGTTTATCAGTGAAAGCAGGAAGCTGCTTGAATTCTTTACCTTTTCCAGATAATCCCTGCACTTGTCCCTGTCATCCAGATGTCTGTCCATCAGCTCTGCATAGCCTATTATGGCATTCATAGGCGTTCTGATGTCATGGGACATATTAAATAAAAATTCCGTCTTGGCATTATTTGCCGCCTCTGCCGCTTCTCTTGAAGCTTCAAGCTCCTTTTGTGCTTTCTCAAGTGATGCGTTTGCCCTGTTCGCTGCCTCCAGAGCCTCTGCCTTTTTAGTCAATTCGTCCTGGTCGACAATGAAGCTCCACAGCTCGTCCTCTCCATTTGATTTACGGATAAGACGGCCTCTGTCCTCCACATTTTTCCAGCTTCCGTCCTTGCAGCGCATCCTGTAGTGCATGGTATACATCTCTCCCGCACGGATTGCCTCCCTCGCCTGTGGCATCTCACGGATAGCATCCTCTGGATTCACAACTCCAATCAGAGATATCCCCTTTTCCATCAATTCATCAGGGGAATCATATCCGAGAAGCTCAGCCAGCTGGTCAGAAACCATAATAAATGTATACACAGCATCATTTTTACTGATTTTAAATCCACCATGAATAGCCTCAGCCATAGTCTGCAGGCGCCTCTCAGCAAGTCTGTGCTCCTCTTCTCTCTCCTCAAGACGTTTCCTTCTCTTGGCTACACTTGAAGAAATCTCCTCTATTACAAAGAGTGCCCTCTTTGCATTGCCATTATTGTCACGCTTTGCAACTATCCAGCTTGCACGCCCCCATTCCCATTCAGGATATGCGCCGTGAAATTCCTGGACTATGGTATTATCGTCTCCCAGCCTGTCATTAAGAGAGCGATAATCTATGAATTTCTGCATTTTTGTAACATCCTCAGGCATAACAACCCTTGGCACACAAATTTTAATCACGTCATTTATATCCCTGCATTCCTGCATGATATTACGCAGATTATCAATCTCCTTTATCGCATTAAACTCACCCTTTAGCAGGTCCACATCATATACCACAAAATAAGCGTTTGATAAGCCTCCCACAATATTAATCTGATTGAGAAGTGTATCGTTCATGCTTTGCAGTCTTTCGTTCAGAGGTTCGAGACTCTTAAGTCTCTTATTCTCGTTAATTTCAGCCAGAAACTGCTCAAGATACATAAGCATGGCACCAAAGCTGCAGCCTATCTGGGTATAGCCACCTCTGAGCACCTTGGTATTTAAAACTGCTCCTATAACTATTGGCACAACATACACAGAAAACTTGTAAAGTGGTATTACAGTCGATTTGCCCTTCCTAATCTGTATAATAACCAAAATAATAGCGGCTACATAATACAAGTAGCCCACAAATTGCAAAATATACATTGAGCCCGGTCGATACACTCCCATCTCATCAATGTACAATAACCAATGGGTCGCCTGGGAAGGAATACCTACCACAATCTGCACCAACACAGGAATAAAGAAAATCATTTTCCATTTGACTGTCCTGTATCTGCCTGTTCCATCACTTGTCATCAGCAAATATTCAAACCATACATATGAAGCAAATGTCAGGCATAATAGAGAAATAAGATTTACAAAGAACTGTGGCAGAGTCCTAAGTGCCACAAATTTATAATCACAGGCATATGTAAGTGCTGTAAGTCCCTGTGCCACCATAATACTTCCTGCAAAGGTTGCAAACATTCTCTCCACATACGAATTTGTGCGCTGCCTCAAAGAATTTACAAATAAGGTTAAATCTATTAAGAAAAAGAATACTAATGGCAGCACAATTGCCATACCCTGATTCATAGAAAACCTCCTTGGATTGTTTTTACTTAGGATAACATATTGTGGGGGATTTGTCGATTTATGGAAAAAATAAAGCGCTGAAACCATTGATTTCAGCGCTTTCTAACAGGGGATGAGAGAATCGAACTCCCGCTAAAAGTTTTGGAGACTTCTGTCATACCATTTGACCAATCCCCTATATAGGATTATATAGAAAAAGAAAACGACATGTATCATGCCCTTTTCTTAATTATGTACCTTCAAAACTTCATACATCTTCCGCAAGGAAGTTCGTCTCGCTTTGCCCGCTGCGACGAACAACCAAAAAACAATTCATTCTTCTCAAACTTTGCAATCTTTCATGCAAGTTTTTTTGGTTAAGCCTTCGACCTATTAGTAACAGTCAGCTACATGTGTTACCACACTTCCACCTCTGCCCTATCTACCTGATAGTCTCTCAGGGGTCTTATCTCCTTATAGGAGGGGAAATCTCATCTTGAGGGGGGCTTCACGCTTAGATGCCTTCAGCGTTTATCCCTTCCAGACTTGGCTACTCTGCCATGCCGTTGGTCGACAACAGATACACCAGTGGTCCGTCCATCCCGGTCCTCTCGTACTAAGGACAGCTCCTCTCAAATATCCTCCGCCCGCGCCGGATAGGGACCGAACTGTCTCACGACGTTCTGAACCCAGCTCG
>CAVFAM010000183.1:0-4755 GCA_963620375.1 Bacteroidaceae bacterium | reverse complement strand
AGCCTACATCCTGATAAGCTTATAATATAGTTTACCAAAATATAATAGAATTTAACAGCCACAAATCCACCTATTCCATGCGGATTCTTTCCACAAGGCTCTCCCGGCTCATCTTTTCAAACTGATACTTAGGTATGGCATAGGCGATTACAAGCAAAATCGGAATCATAAGCAGACAAGGCACTATCGTAAGGTGCATCTGAAAGAAAAATGCCCTGCCGAGTGTGTTCGCTAAAATCTTCTCCGAGCCAAATACAACTAGCAATACTGCAATCACAAATGAACCTCCCAGATACAGGAATCCCTCAGCCACCAGCATTTTCGACACCTGCTTTTTCGTCATTCCCACAACTTCCAAAAGTGCCAGTTCCTTTTTTCTGCTGATTACAGAGGTTGCTGTTGTATTAAAGAAATTCATAATGCCGATAAAAGCCAAAATAAGGACAAGAAAGCCACCAATCATATAATATTTGCTGACAAACCGCTGAAAGCTCTCTTTCATATCCAAAACAGAAAAAACATTAATCATGTCATTTTCTTTCAGAATATTCTCTTCTATGTATGCTTTTACCTGCTTATCCTCACCCTTCTTTGCATCAATCGCCGCATACATGGCTGATTGATTTCCTGTCTGACTGATATACTCCTCTTCTGGAACCAATACGGTAATATAGATGAGGTCTGAATACGGATAATCCAATGCGTATGGCATCAGGGCTTCTCCCAGCACCTCATAATCCTTCTCATTTCCATTTTTATACTCCATTTGGAAAGTATCTCCTGTCTGATAGTAAGACACAGGATGCTCTGCATATTTATCGCCATAATCCACAATTACATAGTCTCCGCTTTTAAATTTATCCCAGGAAAGTTGTTCCCCTCTCCATTCCAGCTTGTCAAAGACAGCTTGACTGATTCCAAGGAAATGGACATTTACAGTGTTAGTCGCTTTTGCATCCTCCCAAATCTGCTTTTCATAGTCATTCCAGTCTCCCTCGTATTTGTCTGCCAATGTCTCCCAGATTTTAAGAAGATCCGGCTCCATCTGGTGATTTTCCTTTGAATAATATACATATCCGGTTTTCTCACTTTCCGGACATTTATCCAAAATCTCCTTGATTTCGGGTGTAATACCATTAAAATTGGTATTGGACAAGGTGCCCGTCATCTGATCCAGTTGAAAATCAGATGCTAAAAACACTTTTTTGTAAGACTCCAAATCATATCCCTGCACCAGCATCACAATACTGTTGACTACTACCATAGAAATGGCAATGGAAAGCATAACAATCAATCCCTTTTTCCAGTTCCGGAACACATTTTGAACCGCCATACCCCACCAGCTTACAGAAGTATTCTTTTTTATTTTCCTCTGCGACTGCTCTCCTTCTGCCAAGCGCAGGGCTTCCACTGGTGAAACTCTTTCCACCATTTTACAAGCCTGCAGGCTGGAGAGATAGACCGTCAAAAGTGTTAAAAGCGCTGCTACAATAAAAATCAATGGGTTTGCTGACACCACAGTCTGGCTTGTCTGCCCTGCCTGTGCGCTGATTTCGGCATCCGCAGTAAGTGACGGAGCCATACAAAGCCCTGCCAGATATCCGCACAGCAAGCCAATAGGAATACCAATCGCTGACAGCCTCCATGCCTGCATACGCACAATTTTTTTGAGCTGTTTTCCTGTTGTACCCACATTCTTTAGTAAGCCATAGGCTCTTATATCCGTTTTCACAGAGATATTAAAAATATTATAGATAATCAAATATCCTGCCAGTATCACAAAAAGAATCATTATGATTAAGGAAGAAAAGGAAAAAGAATCCTCCTCAAAAAGATTATATGCCGGGTTGATTTCCATTCCTGTCCCGGCTTTGGTAAATCCCGCTGCCTTAGATATCTTTTCAGTTTTTTCTTCCAGCTTCCAGAGATTCTTATACCAGACACAGTACTCCAAGCCTCCATTATAGATGCCATTTTCTAATTCCTTCTGAGTAACAGGATAACGATTCTCCCTGGCATAGTCTTCGGACACCCAGACCATCTGTCCCAAAACAGCCTTGTCCCCCCTGCCAGAATCCACATACCTTAAAGGTATCCGTCTTGTACTGTTTAAGCGTCGGATTTACCTCCCAGGTCAGTGTCACCTCTTCCCCAAGCTCAGGTGTAACCCCCAGAGCTTCAAGTATCATGCTGCTGAGTGCCACTTCATTTTCTTTCTCCGGCAGCCTGCCTGTGGTTGGCAGACAGTTAAAGCTTTCTGCCATATTTTTATCCCCATATCTGACCTCTACAGAAAAGCCCAGCCGCTCATCCATTCCTGCTCCCAGAAAAATACCGGAACCATACCGCTTAACATCCTGGCTCTGCTTAATAGCCTGCTGCAAGCTCTCTGCCTCTTCTTCTGACAAATTCTGTGCATTGGCATGGGCTGAATCCATAAACTGTTTTATTTCCGTTGCTCTCTGTGAAAGAATCATTGACACACTGCCTACAAAGAGGCTGGTAAATAAAAGTGAAGTCAGTGCGATTGCAATTACAGCTATGATATTTCTAGCCCGGTTCATTTTCATAAAACGCTTAGTCAACAAGCTCAGAGTCTCTTTGTTCTCTACCTTTACCATACAATCACCCCCTATACCAGACCACTGTCTGAGACGATTTTTCCGTCCTCAATCTGCAATATCCGGTCTGCCATCTGGGCAATCTCCTCATTGTGGGTAATCATTACTATGGTCTGGTGAAAACGCTGGCTGGTCACCTTTAAAAGTCCAAGCACATCCTGACTGGTTTTCGAGTCCAGATTGCCGGTGGGTTCATCTGCCAGTAAAATGGCAGGCTTTGCTGCTAGCGCTCTTGCGATTGCAACCCTCTGCTGCTGTCCTCCTGACAGGGCGTTTGGCATATTTTTAAGCTTTGACCCAATACCCAAAGTATCAACGATTTCATCTATATAGCTTTTTTCAATATCCTTGCCATCCAGCTTTACAGGGAGAATGATATTCTCCCACACATTTAGCATGGGCACCAGATTATACTGTTGAAACACAAAGCCAATATTTCTCCGTCTGAAAATAGTGAGTTCATCCGCTGTCATATGGCTTAAGTCCTGCCCATCCACAATCACCTGCCCTGATGTGGGATTGTCCAGTCCGCCTATAATATGCAGCATGGTAGACTTTCCGCTTCCGGAAGTTCCGACTATGGCTGTAAACTCGCCCTTTTCCACTTCCAGATTGACATCATCCAATGCTATGACCTTTGTCTCTCCCTGCCCATATACTTTTCGTAAATCCACTGCTTTTAATATATTCATGTCATCCTCCTGCTAAAAAAGCCTGTATTGATTTTTACAATACAGACTTTATCATGGCAATGTCTCAGGCTTGTTTCTGAAATATCACAGTTTTGATACTATTCCGACTTTGATACCGGAAGAAAAACAGAAAATGTAGAGCCTTTGCCTGTCTCTGATGTCACTTTTATATATCCCTTTTGTGCCTGGATAATCTCTCTTGCGAGGAATAAGCCAATTCCTACTCCGGGCTGGTCTGCCACAGACAGGCTGCGGTAAAAGCGTCCAAATATCTTTGGTATCTCTTCCTTTTCTATTCCAATTCCGTTATCGCTTATGTCAATCCTCACGAAGAAAGAATACTGCTCGGCTTTTATGCTGACATTTCCACCGTCAGGCGTGTATTTGATTGCATTGTCCACAATATTTCCAAGGGCTTCTACCGTCCATTTTGCATCGCACAGGGCATGTAAGTCGGTGTCACACAGACTCAGGCTGATATCCTTATCCCCTGCTTTTGCGGCAAACTGCTGATGCACAGCTTCAAGCATCTGCCCGATAGCAGTGTCCTCCTGATGCACTGCTATAATTCCACTCTCCATCCGTGACAACTTTACCAGCGATTGTATCAGAAAATCCAGCTTCTCCGTCTGCTCCAGAATGGTAGCAATTTCTTCCTGATTTTCACTGCTGTTTTCAGAGAGTATCTCACCATAAATTTTGAGATTAGATATAGGAGTCAGGGTCTGATGCGCTATATCTGAAATAAGCTTCTGTATAACTGCCTTCTGCTCCTGCTGATTTTTCCCTGCCAGAAGACTGCTGTCTAAGTACTGCTTCATGCTGTTTTCAAGGGCTGAATACTTTTGCTCGGATATTTCTGTCCTATCCAGTTCTCCATTTACTGCGCAATCAAGCATATGCTGTAACCAGTTCAAAAGTCTTTTTTCCCGCTGATAAAAGAAGCCATACCAGAAGGCTCCGCTTAAGGCAAAGATGACTACAAGCAATATAATTTTTACTATCATTCCTTCACCGCCCATGTGTAACCGATTCCATAGACTGTCCTGATATATTCAGGCTTCTGTCCATCATCCTCCAGCTTGTCCCTGAGCCGCTTGACTGCAACAGTCAGGGCATGGGCGTCCACAAACTCTGTGTCTCCCTGCCATATCTCATCAATCAGATATTCACGCTTCAAAACCCTGCCCCGGTTCTCACAGAGCAGTCTGAGAAGCTTTTGCTCTGTCTTGCTAAGCTCAACAGGCTGACCGTCCTTATAAAATTCCATTTTATCAAAGCAGAACTCAAATCCATCTATCTTCACGGAGTCTCTGGCTGTTGTCTCCTTATTTCTAAGCTGTACAGCCACTCTTGCCCGAAGCACCATCAGGCTGAAGGGCTTTGTGATGTAATCATTTGCCCCGGCTTCTAAGCCCGTCACGATATCCACTTCCATGTTA
>CAVFAM010000182.1:14639-15652 GCA_963620375.1 Bacteroidaceae bacterium | reverse complement strand
GTGTTGATGTTATTGTCATTAACTGCTTATAAAAAACTCTGTAGTTATGCTGCACGAAAAATCTGCAATTGACTAGCTTTCTTGCATGTTTAGGTATATAAAAAATCCTCTGACAAATTTTCTTGCGTACTACGAAATACAGAAAACCTGCCACTGGCAGCTTTTCTGCATACTAAGGCATAAAAAAGCAGAATACAACGTGTGTACTCTGCTCATTTTCTGCATCATCCCTACGTTGGCATTATCCAAATCAGGTTATGGGTCAAGGCTCACACAGCCTACTCTCAGCCAACTTTGGTCAGCTCCCCGTATATTAAATTTGTGTCTTTCGACTTAATTTATAGTAAGTCTTTATCTATCTTGTGTCAAGTATTCTAAATTTTATCATTTACACAATTTATCCAACAGATATTCTCGTCATAACTGCTTCATAAATGCGGTTAAGTCATGGTAATGGCTTTAGTCCAAAAAGCTGGCATCCGGATATGAGGCTATAGCTCCGGCTTTTTGGACACTCTCTGCGCAGTAGCGGTTTGAAAATGTGAGGTACTGCTCCATTTTTTCCGGACTTACTTCTTCTATGGTGTCTGCTTCCACGCCGTCTGCTGACAGCTGATAGAGGAAGGAGCCTATAAAGGCATCTCCTGCGCCTGTTGTATCATATGCTTTTACCTTTTGTCCCTGCGCTGCTGCTTTGGCTTTTCTGGTGTAACATTCTGCTCCGTCTGCGCCTTTTGTGTAAATTACCATTTTTACATTGCCGGTGAAGAGGGCTTCGATGGCTTCTTCTACTGTGCTTTTTCCTGTGATAAATTCGATTTCTTCATCCGATACCTTTAAAATGTCTGCTAGTGGCATGAATTCGTGGATTGCCGTTTTCAAATCTTCTGGATTTTTCCAGAGGGCAAGGCGGATATTAGGGTCAAAGCTTATGATTGCTCCCTTTTCTCTGGCATATTGGATTGCTCTCTTGTGGGCTTCCTTCATTGGGAAATCGCCAAGGGATACTGAGC
>CAVFAM010000182.1:0-14629 GCA_963620375.1 Bacteroidaceae bacterium | reverse complement strand
GAAATGCAGTGCAAAAGTCTCTTTAAACCAGTCTTTTTCTACTACATCTGCTGTCATAAGCATGTCTGCTCCCGGCTTTCTATAAAATGAAAACTCCCTGTTGCCGTCATCCTTTAAGGCTACAAATGCCAGTGATGTGTTGGCGTCGTCTGTGCGGAGCACATGGTCTGTTCCTATATCATAGTGCCTGAATTCTTCCACTATTTTGTCTCCAAATGGGTCGTTTCCAAGCTGGGTTATCATTTCTGCCGCCCCTCCCAGCTTCCTGTAGGCTCCGCACACGTTTGCCGGTGCTCCTCCTACTGCTGGTTTAAAACCACATACATCCTTCATGGGTTTTCCTGTTTCCTCTGGGATAAAATCAATTAATGCTTCCCCTATTGCCATCAGCTTTTTCATCTTTTTACCATCTCCAGTCCATTTAAATACCACAATACGCTATCGCCTGTACCCTCTGTATATATCCTTCTCTCACTGCCTGAAAAATAAAACTTTGAGGTCAGCACATACTCTCCATCATTCATATAAATTTCAACCATGGAATTGTCTACGATTAGTCTCATGTTTGTAAGCTTATCTATTTTTATTTTTCTAATTTTTCTGCCCCGTCCTGCTGCCTCCGTGATTGTAAAGCTCAATACCTTATTCTCGTATCTGGCTGTAAAGTTTTCCTGACCGCAGGCTACTCTTACTGTACAGTCATCAGACATCTGGTCTATTTCCAGTTCAAAAACGGTGCCTGCTGCTTCATAGCTGCCACCAAATTCTACCTGTGACTTGCGCAAGCCCTTTAATTCCTCAAGCGGATTCTGGCAGAGCCTTCCACCACGCAGGCTTATCTCTCGTGGCAGGGTAAGTGCATGCTGCCAGCCTGCCTCTACTGTCGGTGCATTGTCATAGTCTGCGTCTCCTATGCCGGCCCAGCCTATTATGATACGTCTGCCGTTTTCATCACAATATGTCTGTGGCGCATAGAAATCAAAGCCATAATCCCACTCATAGAATTTGCTGGCATCTGGCACGGCTTTATCCTCCGCAAAACCATCATCCTCTGCCATAATTTTATCATCAATTATAAGTTCTTTATCTAATAAAAAATATCCCGACTGGTACACATTCTGGTACCTGTATTCCTCATGGTCAAGCCCCTGTGGTGACACTGAAAGTACTGGCTGGCTGCCCACCTTAAAATAGTCCGGACACTCCCACATATAGCCAAATCTCTCTTTTGTGGTGACGTCCTTTAAAAAGTGCCAGTCTGTGAGATTATCCGACTCAAAGATAAGCACTGTTCCATAATCTGTGTCCTTTGAATTAATATCTCCTGAGCCTTCCGGATGAAGCTTTTTCCTGCCTCCCTGAATCATATAGTATTTGTCCCCGGACTTCCAGACCTTTGGGTCCCTGATATGACAGGTGTACTCATCAGGATAATCTGCATTGGTCATAACAGGCATTTTTTCAGAAAAATTAATGCCATCATGACTTGTCACAAGCACTGTGTTTGCCTCCCTGCCTGAATAGGTCAGGTCTGCGTCATGTTCCCCCGGCTGCTTGACATTTCCTGTGTAGAAAAGGTACATGCAGCCATCCTCTATAAATGCAGAGCCTGAATAGACACCATCCTTATCAAAGTCCTTGTCCGGGTAAAATGCAACCGGAAGCTGCACCCAGTGAAGCTGGTCTTTTGACACATAATGTCCCCATGCCTTAAATGAACCGTTTGGGTCTAAGGGAGAGTACTGGTAAAAAACATGATACACTCCATTAAACTGACACAATCCATTCGGGTCGTTTATCCAGCCCACCGGCGGCATCAGGTGCAATGCCAGACGTTTTTTGTCCTGGTCTATCACTGGCTGTTTTTCCTCAGCCTTTTTTGTCTCTTCCTCTAATCTCTCTCTTAAATCCATATCCATACTATTTCACCACAATCGCTTTCTCTTCTGCTGCTATATCTCCATACTTCATTACGTTTACTTCCTGATAGCTGTCGGAATTTGTCACAATAACAGGTGTTGTCAAATCATAGCCGGCTTCCTTAATCTTAGGAATGTCAAACTCCATCAGAAGCTGACCTTTTTTTATTGTATCTCCTGCCTTTACATGCTCAGTGTAATACTGTCCCTTGAGCTCTACTGTGTTCAATCCGATATGTACAAACAATTCTACTCCATCATTACTTGTCATGGCAAGCAGATGCTTTGTATCGTATACTATTGTCATGCTTCCATCAAATGGGGCATAAACCTTACCCTCAGATGGTACAATGGCAAAGCCTTTTCCCAGGGCTCCTGATGCAAAAGATTTATCATTTACCTTTTCAAGTTCAATCGCCTCTCCGTTTATTGGGCAGTAAACTGTGTTTGTTTCTGAAGCTGCATCCTTATTTGTATCTATATTGTTATTATTTTCACCATCTCTATCTGCAGCATTGTTATTTATGTCATTATCTACATCATTTTTATCTGCCACATTTTCTCTGGTACTGTCTTCCACTACAAGCGCAGGCTCCTTATCCCTGTAAAGTGACCATGAGATAATAAATGCCACTGCTGCTGCAACCAGCATTACAATTGCGTACTGCACTGTATAGTGTGTTGTAATCAGGAATCCAAAGATACCTGTTATTCCATAGGCTGTAGCGCCGATTCCGAAAATTCCTGCCACAAGTGCTCCTGCTGCACCTCCGATACAGCCTGCCACAAATGGCTTCATGAAACGCACATTTACACCAAAGATAGCTGGCTCTGTGATTCCAAGGAAGGCTGATAATGAAGCTGGAAGTGCCATTGACTTAGTCTTTTTATTCTTTGTTCTGACTGCTACTGCAAGGGCTGCTGCTCCCTGTGCCACGTTTGCTGCTGTAGCAATAGGCATCCATGTGTTTAAGCCAGTCTGGCTTATAAGTCCAATCTCAATTGCATTATACATGTGATGAAGTCCTGCTACAACTGTCGGTGCATAAAGCGCTCCACAGATTGCTGCTCCTATACCAAATGGCAGTGCTATCAAATGCTGTGCTCCTGCAAGTACATAGTTCTCAAGTGTTGAGAATACAGGTCCTATAATTGTGAGTGTAACATATCCTGTCACGAGGACTGTCACAAGTGGTGTAACAAACAAATCAATAATTTCCGGTACAATCTTGTGCAGCTTCTTCTCAATGAGACACATAAGCCATACTGCTATAACAACCGGTATTACATGTCCCTGATAGCCTACAAGCTTGATGTCATAAAGTCCGAACCATGCCGAAGCTGTAGGTATATCTGCTGCATCCATGCCCGATACGCTCCAGGCATTTATCAGGTCAGAGTGAATCATAATCATACCTATTACAGCTCCAAGGAACTGATTGCCTCCAAAGGTCTTTGCCGCTGAAACTGCAATCAGGATTGGCAGATAGACAAAGGCTGCGTTGCTGAACAAATGTATAATTGTATATGT
Organism: Bacteroidaceae bacterium; assembly: GCA_963620375.1. Taxonomy (GTDB): domain Bacteria; phylum Bacillota; class Clostridia; order Lachnospirales; family Lachnospiraceae; genus Roseburia. The sequence continues at coordinate 11,179 of CAVFAM010000182.1, read as the reverse complement.
ACCTGACTGTGCCATCTGAGGCCACACGTTACAGAGTCCCTCTAAAAGTCCCATCAGAAGTCCACTTGCAACAATTGCTGGAATAATTGGTACGAATATATCTCCCAGTGTCTTTATGGCTCTTTTGAATACATTCTGCTTAGCCGCTGCTGCCTGCTTCACATCTTCCTTGGTGCCAGCCTTGATGCCTGCGATGTCGATAAACTCATCATAGACCTTATTGACTGTTCCTGTTCCAAAAATAATCTGAATCTGTCCGGAAGCCTCAAAGACTCCCTTTACTCCCTCTACATTTTCGATTGCCTGTGCGTCCATCTTTGAATTGTCTGCTATGACAAGTCTCAGTCTTGTGGCACAATGAGCGGCTGATACTATGTTATCACTGCCGCCGATATGGTTGATTACTTCCTGTGCTGATTTACGGTAATCCATCACTTATCCTCCTTCTGTGTAATCGTTCTCATATTTGTTTCAAAATCCCCAGGTCTGTTTTTAGTACTTTATTATACTTTTAAAAGTTTTTCGTATGTGAGACCGTTCTCACATCTTGTAATTATAATACTTCTTGTTTTTTCTCTTGTAAATGGTAATAGTTTCCAAATCAGAATTTAGTTTTTTGTAACATTCCACCAATCCAGGCAATGACATCCCCAGCGGCACCAGCAACTTCTCTGGATGCAGAGCTGTCAACCAGACCTTGGCACAAGACAGCCATCCCGATTAAATTGGGTGCTTGCCCTGCCCCTCTGCCGGGTGTAAAATGTTAAACATAGAATATAACTATTCAGGAGAAACAATTAATGAACATAAATGAAATTGCAAAGCTGGCTGGCGTATCCAGGGCTACAGTGTCCAGATACTTAAACGACGGCTATGTAAGCGATGAGAAAAAGGAAGCAATAAAACGGGTCATAGAGGAGACTGGATATGAGCCATCAAGGCAGGCTCAGAACTTAAGAAACAATGTCACCAAGCTAATCGGGGTCATCATCCCAAGGCTTCAGTCAGAGGCTGTGAACCGCATGGTCTCAGGCATCAGCGAGGTTCTTGCCGCAGAGGGCTACCAGCTTCTTCTGGCAAACACCCAGAACCAGACCCGTGAGGAGCTTAAATATCTGCGTATTTTCAGGAAAAATCAGGTAGATGGCATCATCTTTATCGGCACCATGTTTTCTGCTGAGCATTTCAGATTGATGAAGGAGCTTGAAGTACCTATCGTAGTTGTTGCCCAGGAGATAGACAACTACAGCTGTGTATATCAGGATGACTACCATGCCTCCTATGATGCCACCAGCTTTCTTACCAGGAAAGGGGCTAATTTCGGATATATAGGAGTAACCCAGAAGGATAAGGCTGTGGGAGAAGCCAGGGAAAGGGGCTTTTCAGACGCCCTGAGAGATGCAGGCATCAAGGTAACAGACAAGTGCCTCTGCCAGACAGAATTTAAGGTTGAGGGTGGCTATGAAAAAGCAAAATATATTATGGAGCACTACCCTGAAACCGATACCATACTCTGTGCCACAGACAGCATAGCAGCCGGTGCCCTCCGCTACCTCCACGAACAGAATATAGCTGTACCAGACCAGGTTCAGTTATTTGGTTTTGGTGATACAGAGCTTGGAAATGTGGTCACACCTTCTATCTCAAGTGTCCACTTCCATTACAAAACCACTGGTATGGAATCTGCAAGACTCCTGCTTGAAATCCTTAAAACAGGTTCCGATATGGGAAATCATATCAAAATGGGCTATAAAATTACAGAAAAATCATCAACCCGGTAAGCCATACCTGCCACTGGCAGCACAAAATCCCCACCCTGCCTTCTGGCAGACGGTGGGGATTTTTAATTTTTACGCTGCTCCTGTCATTATATCTGCTTCTGCACTTCATTTAAGACCCTATACATAGTTCTGCTCAGCACCTGCATGCTTATAGGCTTTGATATATGCGCATTCATGCCTGACTCAAGACATTTTCTTATATCCTCATCAAAGGCATTTGCAGTCATTGCCACTATAGGGATTTTTCTTCCATACTCATTACTGCTGCTTCTGATACTTTTTGCAGCCTCATACCCATCCATATTTGGCATCTGTATATCCATAAGGATTGCATCATACTGCATGGCATCATCTGCTTCCAATTCATCAAAGGCTTTTACTATCTTTCTGCCATCTGAGTATATGGTGCATGAGGCTCCCTCTATGGCTAACAGCTCCTCAAGTATCTCAGCATTTAAAGCATTGTCCTCTGCGCACAAAAATCTCATGCCCTTTAACACCAGACTGTTATTACACTCTATTGATTTAGAGCCTGCCCTTTTAGTCTCATCCTTATCAAGCTCTAAGGTGATAGCTATAGTCGTTCCCACATCAGGCTTGCTCTTTATGTCAATGCTTCCGCCCATCATGTCTATGATATTTTTTACAATCGCCATTCCAAGACCCGAGCCCTGTATCCTGTTGACTACTGATTTTTCACCTCTTATAAATGGGTCAAAAATATGCTCAAGCAGCTCCTCGTCCATTCCTGTTCCAGTGTCCTGGATGGTAAAGCAGTATCTGACCCTGGCAGGGTCTGCAGGCTTAAGCTCCTTTACGCTAAGACCTATACTGCCATTTTCATATGTATATTTCACAGAATTTGTCAGCACATTAAGGAGAACCTGCCGCAGTCTTGTGGCATCAACCATGATATTTTCATTCTGTATATCTGTATTGACCTTAAAGCTCAGCTTCTTCTTTGCAGCCTGCGGTCTTATTATATCCTCTATCTGCTTAAGCTGCTCCATCAAATTTGCAGGCTCTGTGTTTAAATGGGCTGCCCCGTTTTCCATCTTGCTCATGTCAAGCAAATCACTTATGAGCCCCAGCATATATTTACTTGATGACTGGATTTTAGGCAGATAGCTTCTCAGCTTTGATGGATTATCTATGGCATGGTTCATAAGCCCTGTTATTCCAACAATCGCATTCATAGGTGTTCTTAAATCATGAGACATATTGGCAAGGAACTGTGTCTTTGCATAATTTGCCAGTCTCTCATTCTGCACTGCCTTTTGCAGGCGGTTGTTGGTCGCCAGGTATTTATCCATGGAATTAACCCGCTGGCGTTCCCCTGCTGCAACAATAAGCCCATAATAAGTATTCTTTTTCTCAAGGGCTTCTATCATTGCATCCTTGTCATCAATCTTTTTGGCATAGCTGTACTTAAGCTCCTCCACCTGCACGCCTACCTTTATCTCGTCAGCATGCTCCTCCATGTATTTGTTCATTTTTCTTATGACATGCTCCACAAACCTGTAGTTCTCATCACTCAGGGCGCAGTGGAATATAACCTTACAGGCATCTATAAATTCAGAGGCGTGCATGTTTTCCAGCCTGTCAATCACCCGGCTTATATATTCCATGTATTTTTCCCTGTCTCCCATAGAAAAATATAAGGTAATGCCACAGATTAATATGTCCTCCGGCAGTTCTTCAAAGGCATTGTATTCCCGGATACACCTCTCATAATCTTCCAGTGCCTTATCAAGCATGCCCAGATGGTTGTATATATCACTTCTGTTCAGATAAATAAAGGCACCTATCTTCTTATCAGACTTAGCCAGCCACTTTTCTGCCAGCTCTATATATTCAAGTGCCTTGGTATAATTCTTTTGTACTATATATGTAAGGGCGATATTGTTGTATTCATATGCATAGAAATGCTCAGCATCATGCTCCTTCACCACCTTGAGGGCAAGAGTGTAGAAAAAACGTGACATGACGTAGTCCCCCTCGCACTGGCAGGCAACTCCCGTCACGTTAAAGCATGATATCATCTCAGGAATATATTCATAGCTCTGATAGCTTATTACAAACTGTTCCATTATCTCTATTGTCCGCTTGAAGTTTCCCTCATAGTAAAACAATACAGCATAATTAAAATAAGTCAGTAGTCGGACACTTGTAGGCTCCTTCTCTTCCTTAAGGACTCTCTCGTAAAATTCCTTCTGGTCTTGTAAGGGCAGCTTATCCACCCTCTCTTTTTCATTCAAAAATGTCTCACAGGTCATATTGTGTGTCCTTTACTGTACAAGAAAACCTGCCAGCTGCTCATCCTGCATGCTCCGGCAAAAAAAACAGAGTCAGCTATAGTGCGCACTCTGCTTAAAGAAAAATTGCAACTGGCTGCCATTTTACAGGCCCTATAGCTTTGCGTCACAGCCTTTCAACTGCTTTGCTAAATATAATGTTTTATATAATTAACGCTATCATATTGTACATAAATTGTCAATAAAAACCCAGATATTGTGGTCAATCTGCCAGATATTTCCAGTTAGATATTACTCTCCTTCTGGTTTACTGATTTTCTGAGCCAGTTTCCAATATTGGTCAGGCATATGAGCAGGGCTATAAGAAAGCCCCCGGGAATCAGAATTATCCACCACGCCCTTGTCATAAGGGCATTATTTGAAAGCGACAGCAGGCTTCCCCAGGATATGACATCGAGTGGCAGCCCCATTCCCATAAAGCTCAGTGTAGACTCTGTGACAATAGCCGACCTGATATTCATGACCACCATAAACATGATTGAGGATATAAAATTTGGTCCAAGATGTCTCAAAAGCACATGGGCAAAGCCGCCCCCCATACACTGTGAGGCTATCACATATTCACTCTTTCTAAGCTGTCTCACCTCTGTCCTCACAATTTTGGCAATGCTGCACCAGCTTGTGATTCCTATGATAAATGCAATAGAGAAAACCGTAGCCTCCCCAAGGATTGCCTGTAGAAATATAATAACCAAAAGCGATGGCACACTTAATATAATCTCCGTTATTCTCATCATAACTGTATCCACAAAATCAGAAGCCAGACCGCTGATTGCGCCGTATACAACAGCTATGGCAGTGGATATGGCTGTAGAGAGCACACCTATAAAAAGGGATACCCTGCCCCCACTCCATATGCAGGCAAAAATATCCCTGCCCAGATTGTCAGTTCCAAACCAATACTCCCTGCATGGAGCCTTGGAATAGCTCATGAGGTTCATATATGATGCGTCCTTACCAGACAAAACATCATAAAACAGACAGCCCACAACTATTATCCCCAAAATGACAAGAGATACATATGGCAGCCTGCTGTCAGGCTTGTGTTTATGTATGGAATTTTTTTCAATTTTTCCCGGACCTACTATCTGAAACCCATTAGTATTATCCACGCTGCCAGACCTCCACTTTCTCACTTATCTCATTTGCCTTGATTCTTGGGTCAATTTTCTCATTTATAATCTGTCCCAGCATATTGCAGAATATGACAACCACTCCTGTGAACATACAAAGCACCATAAGCATATTATAATCCCCATATCTGGCGCTCTCGTAGGACAACATGCCGATTCCCGGATATGAAAACACGGTTTCGACGATATATGTACCGCCTATAATGTGCGGAACGGAGATAGCCATAATGCTTATAATGGTTGGCATGATGTTTTTGAGGCAGTGTCTTACCAGTATTCTTCTCTTTCCTATTCCCACCGACTTAAAAAGCAGCACATAGTCAGAACGTATCTCCTCCAGCAGCTTATTTCTTATCATATATGCGTAATACCACAGATGCTCAAAGACTACTACTATAAGTGGCAGTATCAGATGCCTTATCCTGTCAGCTGCATTATCTTCCATCCCTATGCTGTAGGCTCCACTGCTTGGCAGCCAGTGCAGTATCACACTGAAAATCAGAATAAGCACCAGAGAAAACCAGAACTCTGGTATACAGCTTGTAATCGTTCCTATAGATGAAATGATTTTATCAGGCAGGCTGTCCTCATGCATGGCGCACAGCATACCAAGCAGTATAGCTCCTGCAAAGGTTATCACAAAGCCTGTTCCTCCCAGCAGAAGTGTATTTCCTACCCTGCTGTCTATGATTTGAAGCACATCCTGCTTGTACTTATAGGATATGCCAAAGTCCCCATTAAAGGCATTTTTTACCCATTTACCGTACTGCACAATAACAGGCTCATTGAGTCCAAGCCTCTCTCTTGCCCTGTCCTTTTCCTCCACTGACATCTTCTCTGTCCGCTCACCATAATAGGACTGTAAGGGGTCTGTAGGGGTAAGTCTTGACATAAAAAACACCGATATTGAAAGCACGAATATGCTGGCAAGAAAAATCACAAGTTTTTTTATATAATATAAAGCCTTATTCATGATACTGTATACCTCCATCTGTACGACTCTTTAAAACATCAGCCGAATCTGCCGCCAGCTGTGTCTCTGGTTGCATGACTACAAAATGCCCTGGCTTTAGTTCCTCCAGCTCGCCAGATGTGTCAAAATGCATTGATGAGTAGTCAGGGTGTTTTTTCTTTCTGGCTGCAAGCGGGTCTGGAACAGGTATTGCAGATAAGAGCATCCTTGTGTATGGATGTATGGGATTTGCATACAGCTCCTTAGTATCTGCAATCTCGACAAGCCTGCCGTGATACATGACTCCCACCCTGTCGCACAGAAACTCAACCATAGCCAGATCATGGGCTATAAACAGAATAGAAAAACCATGCTCCTCCTTAAGGTGCTTAAAGAGGTTTATAATCTGTGCCTGTATCGACACGTCAAGGGCAGCCACCGGCTCATCTGCTATGAGTAAGTCCGGCTCTGTGGTAAGCGCCCTTGCTATAGCCACTCTCTGACGCTGACCTCCAGACATCTGGGATGGATACCTGTTTAGAAAGCTCTCATCCAGACCAACTGTCTCAAGCTGGAACCTCGCCTCTTCCCTGGCTGTCTTTCTGGGTGTTGTAATATGGTTGATTTTAAGAGGTTCGCTTATTATATCAAGTGTCCTCATCCTCTGGTTAAGACTTGAAACAGAGTCCTGGAATATAATCTGCCTCTGGGTCTGCAAAAGCTTCTTATTCGCCTTAAACTCTGCTTTATCAAGTGTCTCAATGCCTTCAAAGCGGATGCTTCCCGCACTCGGCTTGTAGATATTCATAATACATCTGGCAAGAGTTGACTTGCCCGAGCCTGACTCTCCTACTATGCCCAGGATTTCATGCTTTCTGATTTGAAATGATACATCATCAATGGCTTTTATTCTTATTTTCTTATTCAGCTTAAAATAATGTGTGAGGTGGTCTACCTCCAGAATATTCTCTGCCATTATCTCATTCCTCTCACAGGATTTTTTACTTGCGGTGCCCTCTCGTCAAGGAGCCATGTAGCCGCATAGTGGGTGTCAGACACCTGATACATTGGTGGTTCTTTCTCATAATCAATGGCAAGTGCATACTCATTTCTCTCTGCAAACGCATCCCCCCTGGGAGGATTAATCAGTGACGACGGCATGCCAGGGATTGTGTACAGCTTGTCCTTTCCTCTGGAAAAGGCTGGAAGTGACTGCATAAGCCCCCAGGTATATGGGTGTCTCGGGTCATAGAATATGTCCTCTGCTGTTCCGATTTCCACGATTTTGCCTGCATACATAATTGCCATCCTGTCCGCAGCCTGCGCCACAACTCCCAAATCATGGGACACCAGTATAGTTGAAGTGTTAAGCTTCTTTTGTATATCTCTGAGCAAGTCAAGTATCTGCGCCTGAATGGTCACATCCAGAGCTGTTGTCGGCTCATCTGCCAGAAGCACTCTTGGATTTGATGCAAGAGCAATAGCCATGACGCTTCGCTGGCGCATGCCTCCTGAAAAGTTGTATGGGTACAGCTTTTGTCTGTTGGCGGCATCCTCTATGCCCACCAGCTCCATAAGCTCTATAACCCTGTCCTCCACCTGTTTTTTGCCCAGCCTTTTATTATTTATACGGACTGCCTCGGCTATCTGGGCACCTATAGTATAGGTCGGGTCAAGAGCTGTGAGTGGGTCCTGAAAAATCATGGAAAATACATTTTTTCTAAGCTCATTCATCTGGCTTTCTGTATATTTTGTTATATCATCCCCATCAAGCACTATGGAGCCAGACGTAATCCTTCCGCTTTTAGGCAAAAGACCCATTATGCTTTTACAGAGCATGCTTTTCCCACAGCCGGACTCCCCGACTATGGCAAGGACTTCTCCCTCCTTTAAGGAGAAGGATACATCTCTCACTGCCTTTACTCTCTCGTTTTTTGCCCCTACTTCTACTGATAAATTATTTATATTTAACAAATCCATTTTCTGTCTCACTCACCACTGGCAAAAAGAGGCTGTGATAAGCCCCTTTTTTTAATCATGCTACTCGATTGTCCAGTCACACACATTCCAGAATATACCCACGCCGTGATGTCCTAAAACCGTATTCTGGTCTATACCCTTGATACTATTATCTGCCACATACATAGCGTCTATATAGCAGAAAAATGTATATGCCGGATGCTCTGCCAGCTCCTTCTGGAAGAGTGCATAATACTCCATTCTCTCATTTTCATCATCTGTCTCTCTGGCAGCCTTCAGGTACTCATCCACCTTTTCATTAGAATATGACGAGTAGTTTGCCCCCATACCTGTGCCAAACACCTTGTAGGTATGGTCATCTGCATCAAATGGCGAGCCCCAGCCTATGATACAGCACTCCTGTCCGCCCCAGTCTATTCCCTCTGCCGGAACATTTGCCTTTACGTCAAGTCCAGCCTCATTGAGCTGCTGGGCAACAATCTGAGCCATATCGATTCTGACCTGGTCATCAGGTGATGCGTTGACCGTGAAGCCTATTCTCTCACCATTTCTACACCAGTAGCCCTCATCATCCTTCTCACAGCCTGCTGCCTCAAAGGCTTCTGCTGCCTTATCCAGATTAAAATCGTATTTCTCCACGTCCTCACAGTTGTACTTGTTCTTCTGTAATGGACTGTAAGCCACCTGCCCCTTGCCAAGCAGCACTGCATCCACGATAGCCTGCCTGTCAATACAATAGTTTATTGCAGGAATAAGGTCTGCGTTTTCCTGCCAGTATTCATTTGCAAAATTATATAATATACCTCTGTAATCTGATGTATCCATCTGGTATACAGTGTGTGTTCCATCATCCTCAAATGTGACTGCATCCTTTGGTGTGACCTGTGCCAGATTAAGCTCTCCAGACTTGAGCTGTAAAGCCTTGGCATTATCGTCACTTACAATCTTGAATACGATTGTGTCAATGTTTGCCGCCCCTGCAAAATAATCCTCGTTTTTCTCAAGGACAATCTGCTGGCCATCATCCCACTGTTTCAGCTTATATGGACCTGTTCCCACCGGATTTCTGAAAAAATCAGACTCCTGCATGTCCTCACCCTCAAGCAGGTGCTCAGGCAGAATAGCCATTGTCATATAGTCAAGAAAAGCTACATTTGGGGCAGACAGCTTAAATGACACTGTGTAGTCATCTATGACATCTATGCTCTCCACATCCTCATAGTTCGGGGCATTTTCCGACTCATTATCAGGGTTCATAATTGCTTCTATGGTGAATTTTACGTCATTGGCTGTAAAAGGCTCTCCATCATGCCATTTCACATTTTCTTCCAGATGAAATGTATATGTGTATGTGTCTTCGTCATAATCCCAGCTTTTTGCAAGTCTCGGTATGACCTGGTTATTTCCGTCATGGTCTGTCAGACCATCAAATATAAGTGCGTTTATTTCTCCATGCTCGTCCATGGCTGGATTGATTCTGGTGTAATCATTTGAGCCATACACGATTGTATTTCCTGTGCTTATTGCATTTGCTGTCTCTGAACCTTTATCTGTGGCTCCCTTTCCACATCCTACGAGTCCAAAAGCAAGCGTTGCTGCTAAAAGTAACGCTGTTATCCTCTTTTTCATATTTACCTCCATAAATTCCTAGTGCAGGTAAAACAATAACATTTCTGTGGTCTGACCACAAGCCCCCTGGGGGGTTATATTTTATATAAAACACATAAAAAACAGAGTCAGCCCCTTCTGCATGAACTAACCCTGTATCAATATTTCAATATTCTATTTTAGCATTTTCCTTATCTGCCTGTCTGTGGCTGCCGGATACTTCTGGTGCATATACTCCACAATCTTCTGCCATGATTTCTGTGGATTTTCCCTGTAGCATGATGTCACATAATCATACCCATAAATATGTTCTGGTGATGAATATACCGCCACATCCCATCCATATTCTATTCCCTTTTTATTCACTCTCTTTTTAAAATCACAATTACAGAGATAAGTCTGCATCATGAGATTTGTTATCGCTCCGTCAAATCCCTTTTCTCCATCCTTGCCAAAGCCCGCCTGCTTCTTCAATATATTAGAATAAATCTCCGCCTCCTCATTTTCCTCCATGAAATTATCCATTATCTTTTTTTGCTTATTGGGTGCCTTTCCATCCTCGTACAAGGCGTCAAAGTCATAGCCATCCCTGCGGTAATTTGCAAATACGGGCAGCCATTTCTTTGATATAAAGCCTGCTTTCTTATCGAAAAATTTGCCATAGACAATATCATGCCGCCTGGCTATGATTGCCCTCCACATCCACGGGTCTTTATCCGGATTATCGCTCCACCAATGCTCTGTAGCTGTTTTTTCCTCCAGTGAAAAGCCCTCGATTTCATTTTTGAACAGGGGTAAAAAGCCCACTGCATTTATATATTCAACTGCTTCATCAACTGTATGTATGCAGTCCGGATTGTCCCAGTCGAGACCGTGCATAATCCATTCGCCTGATTCATTTCCCATAGTTATGTACCTCTTCGATTATGATTTTCTACTATTATATTCCTATATAATTGTGGCTTCAATAAGCTTCGCTTGACTTTCTATTTTATATATTGTATTATTTAATACGGTTCAAATAAATACTATTCAAGGAGGTTTATATGACACCATCTACTTTTGTAGCTTTTTTTCATGACGCTTTAAATGCCTACAATAAAATGTGTGAGCCTATTCTTGATGAATTCGATATTCCACAGGTATCCTTTGACATTCTTATGTTTCTTGAGAATAACCCCCACTTGTGTACTGCTCAACAGATTAGTGAATTTCGCAATATAAAAAAGAATCTGGTTTCTGTACATGTTGATAAATTAGTAAAGGCTGGTTATCTGCAGAGAGGGGCTGTTGCCGGAGACAGACGGAAGGTACAGCTCTCCTGTACCGAAAAAGCCCGCCCTATACTTGATGCCGGGCTTAAAATGCAGCAGAATTTCAATCAGGGGCTTACCCTGGGAATACCAGAGG